>JACRHK010000069.1 GCA_016217625.1 Nitrospirota bacterium | reverse complement strand
GCTGGTCTGTGAATGCTCTAACAAGGGCGCTGTCCGGACTGACAACCTTTATTGGTTTAGCTTTCTGTTTAGGTTACATCTATGGTGCGCCATTACTTTATGGCGGGACAACAATACCGATGGCGCTCAATACTGCAATTGCTTTTTTTGTTCTGGGCATGGGACTTGTTATCAACAACGCGAGTCATGACATAGCGGAACGGAAGCGATCAGCGGAAGCGCTGAGAAAGGCGCATGACGAGTTAGAAGTGCGAGTTGCAGAGCGGACCGCGGAACTGGCCAAAGCTAATGAAGCATTGCGGGCCGAAATTATTGAACGCAGGCATGCTGAAGAAGCGCTGCGGGAAAGTGAGAAACGATACAAGGGTCTCGTTGAATCAGTAACAAACTATATTTATACAGTAAAGATTGAGAATGGCAGGGCAGCAGCGACATCCCATGGCCATGGCTGTGTTGCTGTAACAGGCTACATACCAGAAGAATACGAGGCTGACTCTTATCTCTGGTATAGAATGGTTTATGAAAAAGACCGAGGGGCTGTAATGGAGCAGGCTAACAGGGTACTCTCAGGTGAGACCGTATCTCCAAATGAACACAGGATTATCCGCAAAGATGGCCAGATTAGATGGGTAAAGCATGCAATAGTCCCCCGGTATGACGAACAGGGCCATCTTGTCGCTTATGATGGCCTTGTAGAAGATATTACCGAGCGGAAAAAGTTAGAAGACCAGCTCCGCCAGGCGCAGAAGATGGAGGCCATCGGCCAACTGGCGGGCGGCCTCGCCCACGATTTCAACAACGCCCTCACGGTGATTAAGGGGTTCGCGGAGCTCCTCCAGACAAAGCTGCAGGAGGGGGATCCTCTGCGGGGGTACGTGGCGCCGATCCTCGAATCCACCGATCGGGCGGTCAGCCTGACCCAGAGCCTGCTGGCCTTCAGCCGGAAGCAAGTCATGGAGATCCGGCCGGTCCAGCTTGCCGAGGTCGTCGAAGGGGTCAAGGAACTCCTCGCCCGGATGCTCGGCGAAGACATTGATGTGAAGATTCACTGCGAGGATGCGGGCCTCATCGTCCGCGCGGATCGCGTCCAGTTGGAGCAGGTGATCCTCAACCTGGCGGCGAATGCGCGGGATGCCATGCCGAAGGGCGGAATCCTCAGCCTTGAAGCGCGACGCGCGGAGTGGGGATCTGAAGAAACCCAAGCGCTGGGGTTCGGAGGGCCGGGATGGTATGCCCTCCTGGTCGTCTCGGACACGGGGATGGGGATGGACGCCGCCACCCGGGAGCGGATCTTCGATCCGTTCTTTACGACGAAGGCGGTGGGGAAGGGTACGGGGCTGGGGTTGGCGATCGCGTACGGGATCATCCAACAACATCAGGGGTGGATACGGGTCTACAGCGAGCCGGGCAAAGGGACAACCTTTAAGATCTATCTTCCCCTGAGCGAGACGGTGACGGTGCCGGTCGATGCTCCGCCCGCGGACACGCAACAGCCGGTGCACGGCTGGGAGACGGTCCTGGTGGTTGAGGATGATCCCCAAGTGCGGAATTTCATTCGGACCGTGTTGCAGGAGTACGGCTATCAGGTGATTGAGGCGGAGGATGGAGAGGAGGCGCTGGCGAAATTCCACGCGCATCGGGAGAGGATCCGCCTCGCGATTCTGGATGTCATCATGCCGAAGCGCAATGGCAGAGAGGTGTGGGAGGCTATTCATGCGGTGGCGCCCGAGATGAAGGCCCTGTTCCTGAGCGGCTACACAGCGGACATTCTCCAACGACGAGGCGTTCTGGATGCGGGCTTCCATTTTCTTTCAAAACCTCCATCACCGCTCGATCTCTTAAGGAAGGTCAGGGACGCGCTGGATCGATGAGAGGGGGAGATCCTGGGGTGTTTCTCGTATTCAGCAAGAAGCTCTAAGCGAGCATTCCAATGTTTAAACGTGCGATGGCAGGGATCCGGTGGACCCTCCGCCGGGAGCTCTTGGCGGTTCTCCTCCTGTTAGTCATCTTCTCATTAAGGTCCTGATATTGTAGGCGCAGGCTTCATGCCTGCGGGCATTACGCACCCATGAAGGGTGCGGCTACAGTTACCAGTGTCCGCGCAAGTGAGCGGTGAGGAGAAACTAAGCATGCATCCCCAACACCCGCAACCGATTCGGGAACGTCGTCATCGCCTCCCCCGCGAACACGATAGGGGCCGGGTCACGGCAGCATTCACGCTTTGCATCAAAGACCGCGTTGCAATTTTCGAAGACCCCTTCGTTGTGGCGGTGTTTACGGAGATGCTGGGCTCTGCCTTGAAGGCCCAGCGATGCGTGGCGCCCGTATTCTGCTTCATGCCGGACCATCTGCATGTGATCGCCCAAGGGCTGGATGATCTTTCGGAGGTGTGGAGATCCCTGGTCACGTTCAAACAGCAATCCGGATACTGGCTTAAGCTCCATCGCCCTTGGTGTCGATGGCAGAAGGATTTCTACGATCATGTCGTTCGCAAGGGTGAGGACCTTCGATCCCAGGTGCTGTATGTGTTGGACAACCCGGTTCGGCGGGGTTTAGTGAAACAATGGGAACAATATCCGTATAAGGGCGCCATTGGGTATGACCTGGCGGAGGTTTTGGGTAGCGTGCCGATGTGATACGCACCCCTGAAGGGTGCGGCGACAATTTACACGCACTGTAAAAGGTGCGGCTACATCCACAGAAAACAGCGCACCCGTAAAGGGTGCGGCTACAGAATGGAGAACACTCGTGGGGGAACGGATGGCGAACGATTCCTGGATGACCCGGAGCCGGATGCGGATCTTTCTCGCGGTCCTGGCGGCCGTGCTCCTGCCGCTCCTTGCCATGACGGTCTTCGCCATCGTCACATCCCGCGTGGCGCATAGGGAGGAGATCTTTCTGACGGCGGCCATCGGCGTGATCTTCCTCGGAATTGTTGGATTCCTCGCCGCGCAAGGGGCGGCCTCGTACGCGCGGAACCGTCGGTTGCTTGCGGAAGCTGAGCGTCTCAACCGCGATCTGGCCGAGAAGCAGCGCGCACTGGAAGAGGCGAATGCGGAACTGCAAACCCAGCAGGTAGAGCTAGAGTCGCAGTAGACGGAGCTGGAGGAGCAGAACGTCGAGCTGGAGGCCCAGCAGGAGGAGATCCTCCGTGTGAACCGGGAGCTGGAGGAGCGGGCGGAGCGGCTGCGCGGCCTGGTGGAGGCGAGCCACCGTCTGACAGGGGGATTGATCCTCACGGACACTTTGGAGGCGATCCTCCAGCGGATTGTCGAAGAGAGTCGGATGCTCCTCAATGCCCGCTATGCGGCGCTGGGTGTATTTGACGCCACGGGAACCCTCACCGAGTTTTATACTGTGGGACTGACGGAGGAGGAGCGAGCCCGGATCGGCGATCTCCCCAAGGGACACGGCATTCTGGGCCTCCTGGTCCACGAACCCCATCCCCTCCGGTTGGCCGATCTGACGCGGCATCTGGCCTCCGTCGGCTATCCGCCCCATCATCCCCCCATGAAGAGCTTCTTGGGGGTCTCGATTCGTTATGGAGAGGAGGTGCTGGGCAGGCTCTACTTGACGGAGAAGGAAGGGGCGCCGGAGTTCACCCAGGAAGATGAGGAGCGGATCCAGGTCTTTGCTGCCCTGGCCGCCGTGGCCATCAAGAACATCCACGTCTATCACCTCCTCCGCGAGGAGCGGAACCGGTACTGGGCCATCCTCGACTCCTCGATAGAGGGCTTGGCCCTTGTGGACCTGGAGCAGAAGATCCTTCACATCAACAAGGCCTTCGGACGACTCTTTCTGATGGAGAAGCCCGAGCAGCTCATCGGCCGTCCCCTGGCCGAGCTTCAGCGGGAGATCCTCTCCAGGCTGGAAGACCCTGAGCGGTGCCTCACGGAGATGGATCCCTTCTGGGGGAACCCCGAGGCGGTGGGAGACCTGGAGATCGTCTTGCAGGACGGACGGGTCTTACACTTTTACCTCGGTCCCGTGCGCAATGGGGGAGGAGCCCTCATCGGCCGGACCCTGACCTTCCAGGACATCACGCGGGAGAAGGAGGTGGAGCGGATGAAGTCGGAGTTCGTGGCCACGGTGAGCCACGAGATCCGGACGCCGCTGTCGTCGCTGCTGGGGTTCTCGGAGCTATTGCTCCACCGCGACCTCTCCGTCGAAAAGCGCCGGCAGTTCCTGGAGATCATCCATGAGGAAACCGGCCGGCTCACGGCCTTAATCAACGACTTCCTCGATCTCCAGCGGATCGAGGCGGGGAAGGTGACCTATGATTTCCATCCCCTCGAGATGGGCGAGGTCCTGCAGGAGGCCACTGCGCTCTTCTCCGGAGACGGCCGCCATCCGATCCGCCTGGAGGTCTCCGAGCGTCTGCCTTTCGTGCGGGCCGACCGCGACCGGATCAAGCAGGTCCTGCAGAACCTCCTCTCCAATGCCATGAAGTTCTCCCCCCAGGGAGGGGAAGTGACCCTCTCTGCCCGGGAGGCGGCCGAGGGGACGGTCGAGATCGCTGTCCGCGACCGGGGGCTCGGGATCCCGGTGGAGGCGATGTCCCGGCTCTTCACGAAATTCTTCCGCATTGATTCCTCCGATCGGCGGGCGATCGGGGGGACCGGCCTGGGGTTGGCCCTCTGCAAGGAGATCGTCGAGGCCCACGGCGGGCGCATCCGGGCCGAGAGCCGCCCGGGGGAGGGGAGCACGTTTTCCTTCACACTGCGGGCGGAGCCTGCGGCCCCCGCGCTCGCGCAGGTCCGGACGACTCCGGAAACGCCCCTCGTCCTCGTCGTGGAGAACAGCCGTCCCTTCGCCGCGCTGGTGCGGGAACACCTCGAAGGGGAGGGGTATGTCGTGCGGGTGGAGGAGACGGCCGAGGCGGCGCTGACGGCGGTCCGCG
>JACRHK010000072.1 GCA_016217625.1 Nitrospirota bacterium | reverse complement strand
GGCCGGCCTCAACCCCCTGATCGTCGATGTCGACGCCTTCGCCATCGAGAACATGCACGAGATCAACTACGAGCTCGAGCGCAACCGGGTAGTGGCCCTTATCAACCTGGGGGCGTCGGTGATGAACATCAACATCCTCAAGGACGGGGTCTCGATCTTTACCCGCGACAGCGCCATCGGCGGCAACCAGTACACGGAGGCCATCCAGAAGGAGCTGGGGCTCAGCTATGAGCAGGCGGAGCGGGCCAAGCGGGGGGAGGAAGTCACGGGGGTGAAGCCGGACGACATCCAACCCCTCCTGCAGAACGTCTCCGCGGAAGTGTGCACGGAGATCTCCCGAACGTTCGACTTCTTCAAGGCCACCACTGCGCAGGATCGGATCGATCAGGTGCTGCTCTGCGGGGGATGCGCCCTGCTCCCCAGGAGTGATCGCTTCTTCTCCGAACGGCTGGAGGTGCCGGTGTCCATTGCCGATCCCTTCCGCAACATCCAGATCGACACCCGCGAGTTCGACTACGACTATCTCAAGCGGATCGCCCCGGTCGCCGGCGTCGGGGTGGGGCTCGCGCTCAGGAGGCTCGGGGACCGATGATCCGGATCAACCTGTTGCCGACGAAGAGGCGGAAGGTCAAGCGGATCGCCATCCCGCCGGTCTTCACCCTCGCGATCCCCGGGGCGGCGATCCTCCTCGTGGCGGGCGCGGTCTTCTACTGGTTCCTCCTCGACCGGGAGGTCACCGAGCTCAAGGAGGAGACGGGGAGGCTCCAGGCGCGGCTTGCGGAGCTCAAGGAGAAGATCAAAGAAGTCGACCGCTACGAGAAGGACAAAAAAGATCTTGAGGAGAAGGTGAACCTGATCCGGCGGCTCGAGAAGCACCAGACCATCCCGGTCCACGTGCTGGACGAGGTGAGCCGGCACGTGCCCGATCGCGTCTGGCTCCACCTCTTCACCGAGGCCAAGGGCGCTGTGAGCATTGAGGGGTACGCCTTCAGCAACTCCGACATCGTGACCTTCGTGAACAACCTCAAGGGGGCGAAGTATCTGAAGGACGTGGCATTGGTCGAGTCCAAGGAGACGCTCGTGGAGAAGGAGCCGGTGTACAAGTTCCTCATCAAGGGGACGGTCCATGCCTAGGAGGAGCGCGACATGGCGTTAGAAGCCCTCAAGGAGGCGCCGCTCTGGCAGAAGGCGATCCTGGCGGCCTTCGTGGTCATCACCCTGGGGTATGTCTACTACGCCTTCGTCGCGGACCCGATGCGGACGGAGATCAAGCGGTTGAGCGCGGAGCGGACGCGGCTCAACAACGAGGTCGCCGTGAGCGAGACCAAGGTCCGCAACCTGGACAAGATCAAGAAAGAGTACGAGCGCCTGTTGGCCGAGTTCAAGACGGCGGAGGAGAAGCTCCCCAAGGAGCGCGAGGTCACCGGACTCCTCAAGCAGGTCTCCGACTTGGGGATCCAGGCGGGGTTGAGTTTCAAGCTCTGGAAGCCCGAAGCGCGCAAGCCCGACCCCGGCGGCCTCTTCGAGGAGATCCCCATCAAGGTGGAGGTTGCGGGCGGGTACCATAACGTGGGCCTCTTTTTCCACCACATCGCCAAGCTGCAGCGGCTGGTGAATATCTCCGACATCAAGATCACGGACCCCAAGCTGGTCCGCAACGCCTTGGAGATGAAGGTGACGATGACGGCGACCACCTTCGCCGCGCTGGAGAAGGAGAAGGCTGAAGAGATCGCGAAGGAGAAGGCCAAGAAAGCGAAGCCGCCGGCTCGTCCTCCCGCTCCGGGAAAGGAGACCTGAGGATGCTCCTGAAGATCCTGATTCCGTTGGGTCTGTTGGCCCTCCTGTCGGCCTGCGGGGAGGCGCCCGCCCCTACGCCACAGCCGCCGGCCGGAGCGCCGAAGGGCACGGAAGCCTCTCCCGCCAGGGCGGGCAAGTTCGCTGCGCCTGCCGCTCAGCCTCAACAAGAGGCGGTGACGCCCCTGACCGAGAAAGAAAAGGAGCTGGAGGCGGCTTACCGCTATGAACCGGCGGGCCGGCGCGATCCGTTCTTCTCGTTGATCTTGATGGAGCGGCTCCTGGAGGCGAAAGCCGAACAGTTGCCGCCCCTGCAGCGGTATCCCGTGGAGCAGTTCCGTATCCAGGGGATCGTCTGGGAGCGGACGGGGTATGTGGCGATGCTCCACGCCCCCGACGGGCGAGGGTACATGGTGCGGCAGGGGAACGTCGTCGGGCGGAACAAAGGGGTCGTCAAGCAGATTACTCCAAAGGCGGTGGTCGTCGAGGAACGATTGAAATCACTCCGAGGTGAACTCCAGACGAAGGTCACGACGCTGGAGCTTCGCAAAAAAGAGGAGGCAGGGAAACAATGAGCAAACGTCTTCACAGGTTCTGCATCCTGGTTTGCGCGGTGGGCGTCGGGCTGGGGAGTGGGGCCGCGGCGGCCGAAGAGCAACTGCCGGTATTCTCGACTCCGTCGGCTGACACAGCACACCCCTCTCTCCTGGCGAAGAGCGGACCTTCGGACGAAAAGGAGGCCCGTCTGTCTGAAAAGCCGGCTCCCTCCGGGGAGTCCGCGCCCAGGGACCTCTCGGAGCCGAACGCCCGGGCCACGGCGATCCGACAGATCCGCCATGAGCAGGTCGAGGGGGAAAGCCGGGTGATCATCGAGACCAACGGGGCGGTTCACCCGAACACCTTCTTCGTGGATGGAGAACGCCTCGTCGTGGACCTGCCGGAGACCACCTCGACCCTGAAGAAGACGAGGATGGTCGTCACCGACCCCTATATCAAGCGGATCCGGGTAGGGCAGCACGCGGCGCCGGAGAAGAAGGTGCGCGTGGTGCTGGACCTGCACCGCAAAGCGGCGTACGCCGTCCGGATCGAGGGAGCACAGGTGATCGTGGCGTTCGCCAAGGAGACCCCGTCTACACCGGAGGTCGGCTCTATCTCGATGGCCATCGGGGCGGCAAATCCGCCTAAGGCGGATGAACCGGTCCAGCAGGAGCCGGTGAAGGTGGTGAAGGCGGTGGCTACCGATACGGCTCCCAGGAGCGAACCGATCACAGCATACGAGCCAAACCCCACCTCGGAATCGAAACCTGCTCCTCGAGTGGAGGGCTTGTTGGAAGCGGGGGCGATGGTTCCATCGACTTCCTCTCCTTCCGGCGCGAAGCAACCCGAGCCGGCTCCAACGCAGCAGGCTGCCCCAACGGCGCCTCCATCAGCGGTATCCGGCTCGGCCGGGGCGATTGTGCCGAGCGCCGAGCAACCGGTGCGGGTGGCCAGTTTGCCAGAAGAAAGAAAGTCAGGAGTCAGGAGTCAGGAGTCAGGAGTGAAGGACAAGGCCGCGCCTGTGCAGATGGCGGAGGCCAAGCCGGAAGTCCCCCCGACGTCCGTCGGGACTGCGGAGCCTCCGGCGGCTCCTGCCGAGGTGAAGAAGGAGGAGGCCAAGCCGGCCGAACTCCCGGCCGAGCTCCTGGAGCCTCCAGCGAAGCCTAAGCCGGCGGCCAAGAAGAAAGCGGTCGCGAAGAAGAGGAAACCAGCGGCGGCCCCCGAGCCGGAAACCCCCATTACTGTCACAGCACCCGAGATCGCCCCCTCGCCCGAGGCGGGAGCGGGGAAGAAGATCTCTCTCGACTTCCAGGACGCCGATATCGTGAATGTCCTCCGCCTGGTGGCCGAGGTCGGGGGGTACAACATCGTCGTGAGCGACGAAGTGAAGGGGAAGATCACGGTCAAGCTGCTCAACGTCCCCTGGGAACAGGCCCTGGAGGTGATCCTCAAGACGAAGCACCTGGGCCAGATCCGCGACGGGAACATCATCCGCGTCGCCCCGCTCACCATCCTGACGAAAGAGAAGGAGGAGATCCAGAAGCAGAAGGCGGCGGCGGAGAAGGCCGAGGACCTGGTTTTAAAGACCCATCCGCTCAACTTCTCGCGGGCCAAAGAGCTGGAACCCACGTTGAAGAAACAGCTCAGCCCCCGGGGCGAGCTGATGATGGATGAGCGGACGAACACGATTGTCGTCCGCGACATCCAGTCCAAGGTGGATAGCATCATCGACCTGGCGAAGGGGCTCGATCGGCCGACGCCCCAGGTCCTCATCGAGGCGCGGGTCGTCGAGATCGACAACAAGTACAGCAAGGAGCTGGGCGTCAAGTGGGGCGGTCGGTTCGTGGCCAGCCCGGCCACGGGGAACGCCCTGCCGTTCCAGTTCCCGAATAGCCTGGGACTGTCGGGAGGGATTGTTGGAACGCAAACT
>JACRHK010000070.1 GCA_016217625.1 Nitrospirota bacterium | reverse complement strand
CGCGACCTGCAGCATTCAGAGTACGGCCCGGATCGCTACTACGGCAACGAGTTCGTCCGCAAGAGCACCGGGAAACTCTACAATCCGCGCTTTGCGGAGATGGCCCGCACGTTCGACGCCTTCGGCGAGCTCGTGACGGAGCCGGAAGAGATCAAGCCCGCGCTTCAGCGCGCCTTTGACTCCGGCATCCCGGCTCTCGTGGAGATCCACACCGCGCACAACTTCCCCGAGTCTGCCGGAATCGTCGCGGGCTTCCAGCTCTTCCCCGTTCCCGAGCGATATCGCAAACCTCTCACGGGCAAGGACACCCCATCGGGGGCGTAGCCCGTTTCTCCTTGAGGGGGTGTTGGGACATGGATCACGATCGGATTGCTGACGCGAGGAAACGAGCCCTCTCATGGTTGGACACGCAGCGTAGATCGGACGGGTCATTCTCCGCGGGGAAGGACAACCTCAGATGCTACCTCAAGGCGCCACTGGCGTACCTGCTGGGAGGCGACCCTTACTCGGCTCACGATCTGCTGACCATTCTAAAGGACCGGTATCTGACTCCGGAAGGAGACTTCAGAACAGGAGAGAGAAAGTACACGTCCGACGCCTTCAATCTGAGAGCGGAAAGGAACTATTATCTCTACGGGAACGGCTGGGCCACGGTCAGCGCCCATGTGAACAGCCGTTTCGAGATCTCTTACCCGGCCCTGGAGTACGTCCTGAAGTGTCAGGACGGTCAGACAGGGGGTTTCTACTCTCGCCGTATTGACGATGACGTCGAGGGGATGAGGAGGGAGGACGTCGCCTCGACAGCTTCGTGCGGATACGCCCTTCTCTGCACGGGGAGACTTGCCGAAGCCAGAAAGGCAGGCGACTTCTTCATCAGGCTCCGGGAACTCCAACCTCATGGAGAGGCTTTTTATCTCAGCTACACGCAGGGCGAAGGACTTCATACCGCGTTTCCCGATGACGAGGCCGGCTTCAACATGGTCGATCGCAAGAAGTCCAGGCAGCCCTACTGGCATCTCGCCTATGCAAGCGCGTTCCTTGGGAAGCTGTTCTTGGCTTGCGCGGACAAGCGGTATCTTGCTGCTGCGTCAACCTACTTCGATTTCATCTCTTCATGCAGCGAGGACCGGACGTCATTTTTCGGCTACTGGAAGGTCGGCTGGGCTGCGTCCCTCCTCTACTCCATGACTGGAGAGGAACGATACCGCGGTGCTGCCGAAACGGTCGTCGATAGAATCGCAAGATCCCAGAGCCCTGAAGGGAGCTGGCTCCTGGGGAAAGAGATAGGTCTGAGCGACGAAAACGACGACCTCACCATCGACGTGACGTCTGAACTGGTCGTCTGGCTCACAGAGATCCCGCGCCTTCTGGGTATGCGTACACTGAACGATCGCTCGGGGAAGCAGCATCCGAGAGAGGGGAACGATGGCGGACGAGACGCAGGCTGAGACTGCGATCGCGCCGAGACACGCACCCCGGGCGCGCCAAGATTTGGATCTCCTGGTCCGCTTGGGGCCGTTCCTGGGCCTCGTCCTGATCGGTTCGACCCTGAGCGTCCTTTCCCCGGACTTCCTGACCGCCTCCAACCTCATGAACGTGGCCCGGCAGGTTTCCATCAACGCCATCATCGGAGCCGGGATGACGCTGGTGATGATCGCCGGGGGGTTCGACCTCTCGGTGGGTTCCATCATGTCCCTCACCGGGGTCCTCGGGATCATGGCCATGAATCGGTTCGGCGACGGCCTCGGCGCGCTGCTCACGTTGGCCGCCGGGGCGGCCTGCGGACTGGTAAACGGCGTCATGGTCGCCTACGGGCGGATCAACGCCTTCGTGGCCACCCTGGCCGGGATGACCATCTTCCACGGGATCGCCCTGGTTGCGACTGAGTCATACCCCGTGGAACGGTCCGAAGGCTGGTACCGGGCTATCGGCCAGGGCTACCTGGCGGGCATTCCCATCCCCATCTATCTTATGGCCGGCGTCTTCCTGGGGCTTTACCTGGTCCTCGCGCGCACGGCGTTCGGTACCGCTGTGTACGCGGTGGGTGGGAACGCGGAGGCGGCCCGCCTCTCGGGCATCAACGTGCCACGAGTGCGCCTGGCCGTATTCACGCTCTGCGGTCTCTGCACGGCCTTCGCCACGCTCATCCTGATGGCCCGTCTCTCGTCCGCCCAGGCGAACATGGGGATCGGGGCCGAACTGGACGCGATAGCGGCGGTCGTCATCGGCGGGACGAGCCTGGGAGGGGGCGAGGGGACCGCCGTTGGGACCCTGATCGGCGCCTTCATCATCGGCTTCATCAATAACGGCCTGAACCTCCTGAACATCTCGGCCCACTATCAGCTGGTGGCCAAGGGCGTCGTGATCGCGGGGGCTGTGATCCTGGACCGGCAGCTCCTCCATCGCCGATGACCGGGAAGGGTGCGGGACGACGCGCGTGATGGCGGAGCCACTGCTGGCCGTTGAGGGCCTCAGCAAGGCCTTCCCGGGGGTCCAGGCCCTTCGGGGGGTGGATTTCGATGTGCGTCCCGGCGAGGTCCACGCCCTCATCGGGGAAAACGGTGCCGGCAAGTCCACCCTCATCAAGATCCTGGCAGGGGCCCACCGGCGCGATGCGGGCCGCGTGCTCCTGCGAGGCCGCGAGGTGGACCTTCGGGACCCCCACGAGGCTCTGGCCGAAGGTCTCAGCGTCATTTACCAGGAGTTCAATCTGGTCCCAACCCTCTCCGTCGCCCAGAACATCTTCCTGGGGCGAGAACCGGGCCGGGGAGGCTGGATCGACCGTGGCGCCATCGTTCGGCAGGCCGTGGCGATGCTGGCGGACCTCGGGGTAAGGATCGACCCCCGGGTTCTCGTCCGCACGTTGGGGGTCGCTGAGCGGCAGATGGTGGAGATCACCAAGGCCCTCTCCTCCCGTTCGGCCCAGGTCCTGATCATGGACGAACCCACCGCGCCGCTTACAAACCGGGAGATCGAAATCCTCTTCGGGGTCATCCGGCGCCTGAAGGCGCAGGGCATCGGGATCATCTACATCTCACACCGCCTCGAAGAGGTATTCGCCGTGGCCGATCGCGTGACGGTCCTGCGCGACGGCGCGAGGATCCTCACCGAACCGGTGACGAGCATGGACATCGGGCGGCTCGTCTTCGCGATGGTGGGCCGTCATTTGGAAGAGGAGGCGGCAGCCCCCGCGGCCGGGGCCGGGGGGGTGGTTCTCGAGGCCGACGGCTTAACAGATGGGCAGCGCATTCGGGCGGTCTCTTTGCGGGTGCACGCCGGCGAGGTCGTGGGCCTGGCCGGCCTGGTCGGCTCTGGGCGGAGCGAGCTAGCGCACCTGCTGTTCGGCGCCACGCGGGCTACGGCCGGCTCCGTGCGATTGGACGGCCGGGACGTCGGGCGCCTCGGGGTCGGGGGGCGGATCGCCGCCGGGATCGGGATGGTCCCCGAGGACCGGAAGCTCCAGGGGCTGATCCTGCAGCTCACGGTCCGCGACAACGCCACGCTGGCCACCCTGGGCCGATACTCTCGGTGGGGCCTCCTCCGGCGCGGCGTGCAGGAACGAGGCGTCGTTCACCTCATCGAGGAGCTTCGCATCCACACACGGGGGCCGCGCCACCCGGTCCGTTCTCTGAGCGGTGGGAACCAGCAGAAGGTGATCCTGGCACGGTGGCTGGACGCCGGAGCCCGTGCCCTGATCCTGGACGAGCCGACTCGGGGCGTGGACGTGGGGGCCAAGGCCGAGATCTACGCCCTGATCCGGCGCCTCCAGGGAGCGGGGGCGGCCATCCTCTTGATCTCGTCGGATCTGCCGGAGGTATTGCG
>JACRHK010000071.1 GCA_016217625.1 Nitrospirota bacterium | reverse complement strand
CTCCTCAGGGGGACACTCCGGGGAGACCATCCGGAGATAAACAGGCCCGGCCTGGTCCCCACCTTGAATCTCCAGGTCGCTGTAATCCATCTCCGGCAGGAGGGCGGGAACAAGCGCCTTCAAGGAGAAGGAGCCTTTCTGATCCGGATGATAATAGCGTTCTTTTACAGGAGGCTTCAGGTCGACCAGCCGCCTCCTCAGCTTTTCAATCTCCGGGGAAAGATCCGGAAGCTGATCTGCCAACTCGACCAATCTCGTGTTTTCGAAGTGCGTCCACATGTAGATGGGGCCGGGTTCCCGGAGCGCCTCCAGAAGCGAGACGGCCAACTCTCTTCTCGGATCGCCCCCGTCCTTGCAGAGATAGGCCCGTTCCTCTGGCGTTCCTCCTTTCTCCCCAATCGTCTGAACGGACCACTGGAAGGGAATTTGCTGATATGGCCGCGTCCCGGCGAACAGCGGAATCGCGGGCATGATTGTCTCAAAATCGAGGTAATGGATCGGATACTCCTTGATGCTCACCGCCTCTTTGAGAACCGGGTCGATGAAGGGGGCCCCCGATCGGACACATTCCCTTACCCGCCGCTGAAGGTCATTCAGGGAAAACTCGTCCGGAATCGTATCGACCGTCTCGATCCCCCGCGCCACCAGGTCCGCAAAGACCTTCTTGGCATTCGGCAGGTGGTAGATCCAATGCTTGGGTTTCCCCTCCGTGCAGCATTCCCAGTAGGGGCATCCCCCTCCCCATTCCTCACAGCGAGGCCCCGGCTCCACGAGGGGCATCTCGCCGGAGAGGATGGCGTACTGCTGGCGAAGGAGATCGGGAATCTGTTTCTGCCACTCGACGACCTGCTCCGTCAGGTCCTGGCAAACGAACAACTGTTCGCAATCCAGCTTGAGGCCGTCGTAGACGTATTGCGTGTTGAGGCGCATCAGACCGGCTGACCGGACGTCAACCCCCGCGCCGCGGGTCACGTAATATTGGATGGCGACATCGGGATAATACTCGTCTTTTACCTCGCCCGCCTTCTTAACCTCCAGAATCTCCCACCCCCCTCCGGAGCGCCTCTTCAGGATGTCCACAAACACCAAGACGCCCTCATGTCTGAAGGCTGCCTCGAAAAGAGCAGGCACCAAGGGGTCGGCCATCAGTTCTCGGGTCCGCCTCAGCGCATCGGGCACTTGCTGATAGTCATACTCCAACCGCACGCCGCCGGGAAAGAGTTGCGTCGCCAGCTCGCCGACGGCTTTCCCCTCCTCGAGATGGGCTACGACCGCCGAGCCGTACCGCGCCAGATCCGAGGCATGCGTGCTGAGATACAACCTCTTTGAACAGTGAAGCCCATCCTTGAACCGACTTTTTGAAAGAGTCTGGTGTCTCCGCTCCATCCGTTCCCTCCCGTAAGATATTTCCCCGATTGTCCCTAAACCGCGGGGAATGTGCAAGGAAAAACCAATAATGAAGAGAAGCAGGAGACATGCCAACTTGGGGAGGAAAGGGCGGTGGAGAAAAACCTCGATGAAACGCGAGGTTGCGAGCGGGGGGCTGGGGCGTCAGATGCGCCGGGTCGTCTCAATCGTCAACAATGGATGTCCAAAGTGGATAGGGAGGGTTTCACCCGAGGAAACAGGCACCCTTGAGTTTTTTCACGCGATCCCATCGGAGAGAGGTTCGTCACGAAGGATGGATTATTGCGTGCGGGTTGCCGCCTCCCGCCGGGCGATGGTGTCGCGCAGGAGTTGGACGTGGCGGCGCTCGTCCTCCAGGATGCCGTTGAAGAGGGCGACCAGGCCCCCGGCCTTCATGCCGAACCGCCGGAAGAAGCGGTTGTACCGCTCGATGGCCGTGAGCGCCTCCTCCTCGATCTGGAGCGCCCGGCGCAGATGGAGATCCGTGGGGTTCATGCCATCGACCCTTCTTTCCGAAGCCGGCTCATGGCCAGATTTACCATCTGGAGATGCCGCCGCTCGTCTTCCAATAGCCGGGCGAAGACCCGGCGTGCCTCCTCGTCGTCGGCCTGGGCGGCCGCCTCCTCATAGAAGGCAATCGTCTCGTGCTCCTCCCGGTAGGCTTCCAGGAGGTGATGGTCCGTCTGCTCGCGGATCCATTCGCTCCGGAGCTGCTGGTAAAGCGTCGCCGTGACAAGGATCGCCGTGAGCGCCGCCGCCCAGAGGACCACTTCGAGGGGGAGGAACCAGGCCGCGGGCAGGACGCCGGCAAAGTAGGCGACGACGCCCAGGACGATGAGCGCGACGGCCGTCACCAAGCCGCCGTAGAACAGGTCCAGGATGCGGAAGCGGTCCATGGTAATTCCCCTGTCAACCATAGAGAGGTTGCTGAAAAAGTCCCCTCTCCCCTCCGCGGGTGAGGGATAGGGTGAGGGGGAAAAAGAGTAACTCGTTGATTTTTTTTCACCCTCACCCCGTAAAGGGACGTGGCCCCACGGCCAGTAAAGCCCCGTGGGCCACTGGCCTGTACGGGGGGCTCTACGGCCCTTCCGGAAGCGGCCTCTCGTTCGCGCTGGTGAAGCCGGAG
>JACRHK010000064.1 GCA_016217625.1 Nitrospirota bacterium | reverse complement strand
TACAGTTTCGAGGGCAAACGCAGCCTGCGCGGCTACACACGCCCGCTTCACCTGGGGCAGTTCGACTCCACTGGCTGGATGTGGGACGAAGCCGGGGTGAAGCTCGTTTCCAAGCATTTGTACCGCTTGAAGCCCGTCCCAATCTTGGTCTTGGCCATGGTGCTGATGGCGACGTGGTTCGTTTCGCCAGCCGGCGCCCAGCGCGGTGGGAAGAAGGACCCCACCGTGAAGGACCAGTACCATTTGGTGCTGGTCTACCGCACCGGTCCGTTCGCGCCCGGTGGAACAGGAGTCCCGGGCGGGATCATGGACTACCTGACCCTTGTGAACATGCAAGGCGGAGTCAACGGAGTCATGCAGTGGTGGGAGGAGTGCGATACCCAGTACAAGACGGACCGGGGCGTGGAGTGCTACGAGCGCTTCAAGAAGAACCCCGTGGGTGGGCTGGGCATTCCGTATGTCCACCCGATGAGCACAGGGGTGGCTTACGCGCTGATCGAGCGCGCGACGGACGATAAGATCCCGGTCTTCACCCTCGGGTTCGGCCGCGCAGACGCCGCCGACGGACGGGTCTTTCCGTACACCTTCCCCCTGATGACGACCTACTGGAGCCAGGCCTCGGCGAAGATCCGCTACATCGCCAAGCGCGTCGGTGGCGAGGACAAGCTCAAAGGCATCAAGATCGCCAACCTTCACCTCGATCACCCGTACGGTCGCGAGACAATTCCCATCCTCGACGCCCTGTCCAAGAGGTTCGGGTTCGAGGTGAAGCACTACCCGGTGCCGGTGCCCGGGATCGACCAGAAGTCCCTCTGGCTCGACATCGCACGTCGGTACAATCCGGACTTCGTCATCAACCGCAACTGGGGCGTCTCCTGCACGGTCCCGCTGAAGGAGGCGGCCCGCCTCGGCTATCCGCGCGACCGGATCATCGGCGTGTGGTGGTGCGGGTCCGAGGAGGACGTGATCCCTGCTGGCCGGGCCGCGGTGGGATACATCACCACGACCTTCCACGGTGTCGGGACGGAGTTCCCGGTGGTCCAGGAGATCCTTGAGAAGGTCTATGGGACGGGGCAGGGGAACCTTTCTCCGGCCCGTGTGGGACAGGTCTATTGGCATCGGGGACTCGTGTTCGCCATGGTGGTCGTGGAGGCCATGCGCACCGCGCAGGCGAAGTTCTGCCCCGGCGGGAAGGGCTGCCCGGTGAGCGGCGAGCAGGTGCAGTGGGGTTTCGAGAACCTGAACATCACCTCTGAGCGCATCAAGGAGCTGGGGGCCGAGGGCATCCTGCCGCCGTTCAAGGCCTCGTGCCTGGACCACGAGGGCGGCGTCGGGGTCCTCATGCAGCAGTGGGACGGCCAGAAGTGGGTGCGGGTCAGCGACTGGGTGGAGCCCTATAAGGATTTGGTGCGGGCTGAAGTGGAAAAGTCCGCGGCGAAGTATGCCCAGGAGAAGAAGCTCACGCCGCGGGCGTGCCCGAGGTAGCGGGTGAACTCCGCTCGGCGCCCCGCGAAGGCATCCTGATGAGCCCGGTTCCGCCTTCGCTGCTCAAGGTCAACAACATCGAGGTGATCTACGAGCACGTGATCCTGGTGCTCAAGGGCGTGTCGCTCCAGGTCCCCGAGGGGGGCATCGTCGCCCTCCTCGGGGCCAACGGAGCGGGCAAGAGCACCACGCTCAAGGCCATCTCGAACCTGCTGCGCGCCGAGCGCGGGGAAGTGACCAAGGGGACGATCGAGTTCGCCGGCGAGCGCATCGATGGGATGGATGCGGCGCGCGTGGTGGCGATGGGCGTCACCCAGATCATGGAAGGTCGGCGCATGTTTCAGCACCTGAGCGTCGAGGATGACCTCCTGACGGGGGCCCACAGCCGGCGGGACGGCCGCCCGGCGGTCAAGCAGGATCTCGAGCGTGTCTACCATTACTTTCCTCGCCTGACCCAGCGGCGTGGGGTCAAGACTGGATACCTGTCGGGCGGTGAGCAGCAGATGGTCGCGATCGGTCGCGCGCTCATGGCGCGGCCCCGACTGATGCTTCTGGACGAGCCCTCGATGGGGCTGGCCCCGATGCTGGTTGAAGAGATCTTCGAGATCGTGGGCCGCCTGAACCGGGAAGAGGAGGTGGCGATCCTCCTGGCGGAGCAGAACGCCGCCATGGCGCTCCGCATCGCGCAGTACGGCTACGTCATGGAGAGCGGACGTGTCGTCCTCGACGCGGACGCCAACACCCTCGGCGAGAACGAGGACATCAAGGAGTTCTACCTGGGCCTGACCGGCGTGGGCCAGCGCAAGAGTTATCGGGACGTGAAGCATTACAAGCGCCGCAAGCGGTGGCTTTCCTGACGCGCCGCCCGGTCACACACGCCCACGCGCCGGCCACCGCCGCCACGGCGGACTGTCGCAGGTCGTTCGCCTCGAACCTCCCGCCAGGCCCTGGATAGGGGATCTCCTTCAGGTCAGCCGAGGGACCTCCCTGGTCGTCCTGTTCGATCGCCTGCCGCAACGTGATCGGCCGCGGTTCCTCTATCAGAACGATACCTCCCCGGGTGCCGTGCCTGGAGCGCGGCTGGCCGGCGTAGTCTCCTCAAGCGCTATACCTGTACTGGTGCAATTGCTTTATGGAAATGAAGCGTCTGTTCAATTGCGTCGAATCCACCGAACACTTAAGCTAACGGGTGATCGATCGGTTGATCGGTGGAGGGTTCGGTGAGCATTACTCATCGGTATCCCATGATCACGCAGGCGGCGCTCCAGGAGACGGCGCTGCGGTCGTCCAGATAGCCCGAGAGCATCTCCAGCAGAAACAGCCCGCAATAGATCACGTACTCCCAGCGAAACGGGACAAACACCAGGAACACGAGCACGCTGGTGATGCTGAATATCAAACCCGCGCCGCGGGGCTTTCCCTTGCCGGCCTCTACCATTACGTGGGCTCCAAGAGTGAACTTCTCTTCCTCGTCATTGACCAGGCCCTGGATGACCTGCTTGCCAAGCTGAACGCCGCGCTCTCCGAGGCAGGCACGCCCGAGGCGAATCTCCAGGCGCTGATCCGGACCCACCTGGAGTTCGCCTTCAACCACGGGCAAGCGCTCAAGGTCATCAATCGTGACGTAGATGCCCTCACGGATCCGTACCGGGCGGCGGCCATCCAGAAGCGCCAGAGCTACCTGCTCCGGGGTCTCGAGGTCCTCCGGGCGCTGGACAACGGCGACCGGGGAAACGACGATCTCCTGGGCGCGACCAACCTGCTCCTTGGCATGCTCAACGGCATCGCCACC
>JACRHK010000067.1 GCA_016217625.1 Nitrospirota bacterium | reverse complement strand
TTTCATCTTTACTTGGGGGAAATTTCCTTCCGGTTCAATGAACGGAACACCGACCTTTTCCCCAAGACTTTCAAGCTGTTGAAAGCAACGAGCATTCATGACATAAGCAAAAATTAGTCCGAATTCGTGGGCAATTACCTTGTATTAATACCGGATGCCGAGCAAGAGGTAGGTGCCCCAGGCGCCGAAGAGGAGGTTGCCGAACCAAGCGGCGAGCAGCGGCGGCACGGTGCCGCTCCGCCCCAGCGAGATCCCCGCGGAGAGGATGATCCAATAGAGGAAGGCAACGGCGAGGCTGAGGCCGATCCCCACGGCCAGGCGCCCCGTTTTCGGATGGGTCAGGGCGTAGGGAATCCCCAGCAGGGCCATCAGCAAGGTCGAGAAGGCGAGGGAGAGTTTCGCGTGCAGGTCCACCGCGTAGCGGGTCGGGTTGTACCCTTCCCGCCGGAGCTTGGCGATGTAGTGATAGAGCTCGCGGTAGCTCATTTCGTCCGCTTTCTTTTCCACTCGTTTGATCTCCTCCGGTTTCCCTTCCATGACGAGCGGCAGTGTTTCGAACGCGGTGTGCTCCACGCCGTCCGCCGTATAGAGAAAGCGCGACCCGTAGTAAAGGCGCCACCCCGTTTCCTCCCACCGTAGCTCGCGGGCCTCGATCTGCTCCCGGAGTGAGAACGCCGGATCGAACCGGTAGATCGTGATGCCGTGCAGGACGCCTTCGGGGGAGATGTAGGCGGCGTTCATGAGGGCATTGCCGCTAATCCTCATCCAGACCTTGTCCTGCCTGACCAGGGAGGGGGCGCGTTTCTCGATGATCACCTCCCGGAGGTATCGGGCATGCTGTGTCGCGTAGGGAACGAGGAACTCGTTGGCGGCAAGCAGCAGCAGGGAGCCGAGCGTCGCCACCCCCAGCAGGGGGGCCGCCAGGCGGAGCAGGCTGAAGCCGCCGCCGCGCATGGCCGTAATCTCCTGGTTGCGGGAGAAGATCCCCAATGTCAGGAGCGTGCTCAAGAGGACGGCCAGGGGGGTGATATGCGTCAGCACCTTGGGGATGAGCAGCAGCAGATAGCTCAAGACGTGGAGGGAGCGGGCCTGGTAGCGGAGGAAGCTGTCCAGCCGGTCGAAGAAGTCCACGATGAGGTAGAGAAGGGTGAACGCGGCGAGGCTGAGGGCCAGCACTTTCAGGAACTCGCGGAGGATGTAGCGGCTGAGAATCGTCATCGCACTACCGCTGTCTCCGAAGCGCGAGGTAGCGTCGGAGCGTGGCTGCCTTTACGCCGAGGGTGCGCTCCAGCGGGAGGGGGCGCTCCCGCGCGGTCAGGATAAAGAAGTAGACCCCCGCCCCCCCCAGCAGGAGGTTCGGGCTCCACATGGCCAGCCAGGCGGGGAGACGGCGCTCGTGCGCCAGGTTCTCACCGGAGGTGATCAGGACGTAGTACAGGAGGATAATGCCGATTCCCACGGCCAGGCTGGCCCATCGTCCCGAGCGGCGTGCCCGAATCCCCAGGGGGATCCCCAGCAGGGCGAAGACCAGGCAGGCGGCCGGGATGGAAAACTTCTTGTGGACTTCCACCCAGAGGGACGCCGCATCGTGGTCCTGGGCCTGTAAGGCCCGGATCTCGGTCCTCAGTTCGCCCAGCGTCTTCTCGCGGTTTCCCTTCGGCGCGTTGCCCATGGCCGCCAACGGGCCCGGCAAGTCGATCTGCAGATCGTTGGTCTTGAACGCGACCATGGGCGGGGGGGCTTCCCGAGGAGTCCCGCGCCCCGCGGGATGGATGGTGCCGTCACGAAGCCTCAGCAGCAAGCGGTAGGCGGAAGGGTCGGAGACCAGGGCGCCCTCCCGGGCGACGATGAGGTAGGGCTGCTCCGGGTCCCGGGCATTGTAGAGGAAAATCCCGCGGAGGGTCGGCGGGGAGACCTCGTGCACATAGAGGACCATGCGATCGAACGTTTCATTGAAGACGCCCTCCTCAATGCCGATGGTGGCTTTGCTCGTCATCACCCGGTACAGGAGCGTCTTGAAGCTGTGGTTGCCGTGCGGGAGGAGCCACAGCATCGTCGCGAGGGTCAGGCCGCCGGTGAGCAAGGCGAAGACCAGGACGGGACGGGCCATCCGATACAGGCTGACCCCGGCGGCCTTGCAGGCCGTGATCTCCCCGTCGGCAGAGAGCCTGCCGAAGCAGGTGAGGACGGCCACCAGGACAGCCATCGGGACGGTGACGGCGAAAAACGAGGGGAGGAGATAGGCGACAAGGGTGATCACCGTGCCCAACGCGACCCCCTTGACGATGACCAGCTCGGTCAGGCGGAGGATCCGGTCGGTGAGCAGGACGAAGGTAAAGACCCCGATCCCTAACAGGAACGGGGGGAAAAGGTCCCGAAGCAGGTACCGGTCCAGCAGCCACCTCATCACGCCCACACTATATCGGAATGGAGAAAGTTTGTAAATCGGTCGGAAAAAAAGCCTTGACAACCCCTGCCCGATATGCTAATTTTGCATCCGTTTGGTTGCGGGTAAGACCGGGGAAATCCCTTGCGTTCATTGTAAAAAGTGGTGCGTGTTTTCCGCTTCACTCATCGGTCTGAGTGATCTGAACTGCAATCTGTTGAGGAAGGGAGGTGACGGGTAATGAAGAAACTGACTGCGTTGATGATGGCGCTGGCATTTGCGTTGGTGTCGGCGTTTGCCATGGGGTGCGCGAAGGCTCCTGAGAAACCGAAGCCTGCTGAGGCGCCCAAGCCTGCTCCCGCCGTTCCGGCCCCACCAGCACCTGCGCCGGCTCCTGAGGCTCCGAAGGCGCCTGAAAAGGCTCCTGAGAAGGCTCCAGAGAAGAAGGAAGAGAAGAAGAAATAATCCACGACAAACCGTCTTTCAAGGGGCATCCCGATAGGGGTCGGGAATGCCCCTTTTTTCTTGTGTTTCAGACACGTTTCCCCTTGCATCGCCCGGAGATTTGTGTTATTTTACCCCTGCAAGAGTGGGGGTTCCCCACTTTTTTCATTTTGAGCCGCGTCGCGTCGTCGTATCCCGCCCCGATGTCCATCGGGGCACGGGGGACCGAGGCGCGCCAGTCACACCCAACAGACTGACACTGGACAGGTGAAAACCCCGGGGACGGGGGGCGTATGCAGCGGGAGCAGGTGATGGATAGAGTGCGCAAACTTGCGGAGCCGCTGCTTCAGACGCTCGGCCTGGAGTGTTACGACCTCCACTACCGCCGCGAGGGAGGGCGGTGGGTCTTGCGCCTCTTCATCGACCGGCCGGAAGGGGTGTCCCTCGACGACTGCGAGCGGGTCAGCCGGGAATTGGGGGTCCTGCTGGACGTGGAAGACCTCATCCCCCATTCCTATGCGTTGGAGGTCTCTTCGCCGGGGTTGGACAGGGCCCTTCGGGGCATCGAGGAGTATCGCCGGTTTGCCGGCCGCCGGGTGCGCCTGCAGGTCCTCCCTGCCCGTCCGGCAGGCGGGGAAGGGGACGAAGGGAAGCGGACGATTGAAGGGGTTCTCCGGGGGGTTGAGGGCGAGACGGTGCAGGTGGAGGCGGGCAGGGGAGAGGTCCTGAGCATACCGTGGGAGACGATCCTCAAGGCCCGTCTCCTGGTAGATTTTTCGACATAGAGGCGCAGGCAACGCAGAGAGATGAGTCACGAGCTGCTTCATATTATCGATCAGATCAGCCGCGAGAAGGGGATTGGCCGGGAAGCCCTGTTGGAGACGGTCGAACAGGCCCTGGTCTCGGCGGCGCGGAAACGGCACGGCTGCCAGAGCATTCGGGTGAGCCTGGACCCGAGAAGCGGCCAAATCACGATAGCGCGCTTCTGGCGCGTGGTGGATCCGGTCACGAACCCCGAGGAAGAACTGACCCTGGAGGAGGCGCGGCAGCGTCAGCCCGATTGCGAACCGGGCGGGGAAGTGGCGGCCGCTCTGCCGTTCGGCGAATTCGGGCGGATCGCCGCTCAGACGGCCAAACAGGTGATCCTCCAGCGGGTCAAGGAGGTCGAGCGGGAGAATATTTTCAAGGAGTACAAGGACCGGGAGGGGACGATCCTCAACGGCCAGGTGCAGCGCCAGGAGAAGGGGGCCTATATCCTGGACCTGGGGAAGACCGATGCCGTCCTCCCGGCCCGGGAGCAGATCCCGCGGGAAGGGTTCCGGCGGGGGGACCGGGTTCGCGCCCTGCTGATCGAGGCGAAGATGTCGGTGCGCGGGCCCCAACTGACGGTCTCCCGGAGCCACCCGCAGTTTGTGGCCAGGCTCTTTGAGATGGAAGTTCCGGAGATCTATGAGGGGATCGTTCAGATCAAGGGGGTGTCCCGGGAGGCGGGAGACCGCACCAAGATCGCCGTGGTCTCCCGCGACCGCGCCGTCGATCCGGTGGGGGCCTGCGTCGGGATGAAGGGGAGCCGAGTCCAGGCGGTGGTGCGCGAGCTGCGGGGGGAGAAGATCGACATCGTGCCCTGGACCGACAATCCGACCACCCTGATCGCCAACGCCCTGAGCCCCGCCATCGTGGAGCGGGTGGCCGTGACGCCGGAGGATAAGACGGCGCTCGTTCTGGTCTCCGATCAGCAGCTCTCCCTGGCCATCGGCAAGAAGGGGCAAAACGTCCGTCTGGCGGCGAAGCTTACCGGCTGGAAGATCGACATCCTGAGCGAGACGGAGTATGATCAGGAGCGGCAGAAGGTGCGGGAGCGGGAGATTGAAGAAGCGATCTCCCGTGAGCGGCTCAAGCTGCAGGAGAGCGAAGAGGGGGAGGCTCCGGAGTCGCCGGCGGCGAGCGAGCCTCCGGTGGCAGCTCCGGTGAAAGAGTCAGAGCCGGTCCCCGCGCCGCCAGCCCCGACGGGCGTCGGGGGGCAGGCAGGCGCAATCCCGGTCATCGAGATCCCGGGCGTGGGAACCAAGACGGCGCAGGTGCTGGCGGAACACGGATACGCGACTGCGGAAGAGTTGGCGCAGGCGGGAGTCGAAGCTCTGCAAGCATTGCCGGGCATCGGGCGGAAGATGGCGGAGAAGATTGTGGCCGGCGCCCAAGATCTGCTGGGGTCGGGCGTGCAGGGGAGCTGACCGGGGAAATGCAAAATGAAAAATGCAAAGTGAAAATTTTAAATTTTGTATTCTGAATTTTGCATTTTTTCAAAGAGATGGATTCCCCGTCCCCGAAGTCCCGGCCTGAGCGGCAGTGCTTGGGCTGCCGTCAACGCCGCCCGAAAGAGGAAATGGTCCGCCTCGTGCTCACCCCCCAGGGGATGGCCTGGGACTATCGGGGGAAGCTGCCCGGCCGGGGCGCGTATCTGTGCCCTGTTCCGGCCTGCGTGCGGGACGGGATGAAGGCGCTAGGAAGGAAGTCAGGCCGTAGAGCCCCGTGGGGCCGGGGCCACGGCCCTCTACGGGGAGTCAGGAGACCTCCCCTCTCTCCCCTCCTTACCAAGGAGGGGATGGGGGAGGTGGGGATTCAGAAGTCAGAGATGCAGAACGTCATTGTTCCTCCTTGGGAGGAGATGGTCGAGAGGCTCCGCGAACGGGTGCTGGAACAGATGGTGCGGTTGATCCAGATGGCTCGCAAGGCCGGTCTGTTGGTTGCCGGGTCCACGGCGGTGGAAGAGGCCTGTCGGATGCGCCAGACGGCTCTCCTGCTGTGGGCGGCGGACGCCCCTCCATCCCGCCGGAATCTCCCTCGGGGGTGGGAGGGCCCGCAGCGGCAACTCTCTTTCCGGCAACCGGAGCTGGGGGCTTTGATCGGATGGGCGCTGTGCAAGGTCATCGCCATCCGGGATCGTTCTCTCGCCGGCGCGCTGATCCGGGAGTGCGACCGGCTGGCGGCATTAGCCGGCAATCCATAGTCAGGAGTCAAGAGTTAGGGTAGAAAAATTCGAAACCCAAAACCCGAAATTCGAAACCATCTCCAATGACCGAAATCCAAAGTTACGTTTTCAACATTGGGAAATTGGAATTTGGAATTTGTTTCGGATTTCGAGATTCGGATTTAGGATTTGTGGTAATGTAACAGCTTCGAAGAGGCAATCGAAAGGTCTACGTCCCAAGATGGTCACTATTCGAGTACAAGATTTGGCGAAGAAGCTGGGGGTCACGCCCAAGCGGGTCATGACCCTATTGGCGGAAGAAGGGCGCCCCGTGAAGGATCCTTTGGCCGCAGTAGAGGCCTCCCTTGAACGGGTCTTGCGCAAGCGCCTCGAGGGGAAGACCGCTGCTCCGGCGGGGCAGATCCCCGATCGTAGTCGGGGACAGGCGCGGACTGCCTCCAAAAAAGCTCCGGAGCCGGCGAAGGCCGCCCCGCCGAAACCTCGCGCGGAGAAGAAAAGCAAGGAGGAGGCGAAGGAGCCTGCGGCGAAGAAGTCTGCGCGCGGAAAGCAAGCGACCCCCACACCGCCTGAGATCCTCCCATCTCCTCCCGTTCCCCCGGCTCCTCGGGTGGAAGCGCCGAAACCTGAGCCCAAGCGGGAAATCGGAGAAGTCCAGCCCACCGGGAAGCCCCTCCCTGAGCGTACCCCTGCGCCTGCGATCCCTGCGGTCGCCGCCACAGGCGGGCGGCCGGCCAAGGAGGCTGCGCTTCCCAAGCCCAAGCCTCCCCGGCCTCAGGCCCCTCGGGCCACAGAGGAGGCTGCCCGGCCGGAGGAACGGGGGATGGAGCGGGAGATCTCCCCCAACAAGATGCGCCAGCTCATCGGAGTGATGGAGGAAGAGGTGGCCCGTACCTCCTACGCCCGGATGTTGGAAAAGGCCCTGCCGAAGAAAAAGCCCGTGACCGGACCTTTCTTCAGGGGCCGCCCAGGCCCAGGGGGGAGGAGGTGGATTGAGACGAAGGTCGGGGTCAGGCGGCCGGAGGCGCGACCATCGGTCATCGAGGCGCCCAGCAAGCCCCGCAAGAAGGGGATTAAGATCCACGAGGGGATGTTGGTCAAGGACCTGGCGGAGGCGTTCGGCCAGAAGGTCCCCGAGGTGATCAAGAAGCTGATGGAGATGGGGATCATGGCGTCCATCAATCAGCCCGTGGATCCGGACGCGGCGTTACTGGCGGCGGAGGCGTTCGGCATAAAGGCGGAGGTGGTATCGGTCGCCGACCGGGAGGAGCAACTGGAGGAGGTACAGGACGAGGCCTCGCTCCTGAGACCTCGCCCCCCCGTGGTGACCATCATGGGACACGTCGACCACGGGAAGACGTCGCTGCTGGACGCGATCCGGCAGACGAAGGTCACCCTCTCTGAAGCGGGAGGCATCACGCAGCACATCGGGGCCTATAAGGTCCGAATCCACGATCGGGACATTGTGTTCCTCGATACCCCCGGCCATGAGGCGTTCACCGCCATGCGGGCCCGGGGCGCGCAGGTCACCGACATCGTCGTGCTGGTCGTGGCGGCCGATGACGGCGTGATGCCGCAGACGAAGGAGGCGGTCAACCATGCCCGGGCGGCCGAGGTGCCCATCATCGTCGCGATCAACAAGATCGACAAACCGGAGGCCAAACCGGAGCGGGTCAAACAGGAGCTGTCGGAGCAGGGGCTCCTGCCGGAGGCGTGGGGCGGGCAGACGATCTTCGCGGAGGTGTCGGCCAAGAAACGGATCGGCCTGGAGCATCTGCTGGAGATGATTCTCCTGCAGGCCGACGTCCTGGAGCTGAAAGCCAATCCCGAGAAGACGGCGCGCGGGACGGTGATTGAGGCGAAGCTGGATCGGGGGCGGGGGCCCGTGGCGACGGTGCTCGTTCAGAGCGGGACCCTCCGGACAGGCGACGCCTTCGTGTGCGGGACGCACTATGGCCGGGTGCGGGCCCTGGTCAACGATGAGGGGAGGAAAGTCGAGGAGACCTCTTCCTCCATCCCCGTGGAGGTGATCGGGTGCTCCGGCGTGCCCCAGGCCGGCGACGCCTTCATCGTGGTCGCGGAGGAGCGGGAAGCCCGGCAGATTGCCCTTACCCGCACCTCCCGGCTGCGGGCGAGCGAGCTCGCCAAGGCCAAGCGGATCACCCTCAGCGAGCTCCATGCCCGTATCCAGGAGGGGGAGGTGCGGGAGCTGAACGTGATCCTCAAAGGAGACGTGCAGGGGTCGGTGGAGGCCGTGGCCGAGGCCCTGACCCGCCTGGGGACCGAGGCGGTGAAGGTGAAGATCCTCCACGCGTCCGTTGGAGGGATCACCGAAACCGACGTTATGTTGGCGTCGGCTTCCAACGCAATCGTCCTGGGGTTCAATGTCCGGCCCGAGACGAAGGCGGCGGTCCTGGCGGAACAGGAGGGCGTGGATATTCGGACGTATACGGTCATCTATGACGCGATCGCCGATGTGAAGGCGGCCCTGGAAGGGTTGCTGGCGCCCACGCTCCGGGAGCGGGTGTTGGGTCGGGCGGAGGTGCGGGTGACCTTCACCATTTCCAAGGCCGGGACCATCGCCGGCTGTTACGTGACAGACGGCGTGGTGACCCGCGCCGGCTCCGGGATCCGCGTCCTGCGCGACCACGTAGTCATCTACGAGGGAAAGACCGGCTCCCTCAAGCGCTTCAAGGAGGACGTCCGCGAGGTGCAGGCGGGGTATGAATGCGGCATCAGCGTAGAGAACTTCAACGATATCAAGGTGGGCGACGTCCTCGAATGCTACACCATCGAAAAAGAAGCGGCGAAGCTGGCGTGAATCGAGTCCTATGTCCGAAGTCCAAAGTCCAAAGTCGGAAATGATCGCTCGGGGCTCTGACCCTGGACCTCGGACCTTGGACGTCGGACATTTCTATCCATGATCATCGGTCTCTGCACCATCGATCTCCACCTGCCGGAAAGCGGTTCGCTGAAAGGGAAGCGACAAGTCCTGAAGGGGTTGAAGGAGCGGATCCGAAACCGCTTCAATGTCTCCATCGCGGAGGTGGATGGGCAGGACCTGTGGCAGCGGGCGACCCTGGGTGTGGCCTGCGTGAGCACCGACCGGACCCACGTGCATCAGGTCCTGGACCGGGTGTTGGACCACATCGGGGAAGTCCCGGAGCTGCAGATCTTGCAGCAGCGGATTGAGTATCTGTAACGGGAAGCGTTCAGCAGTCAGCCTGAGGCTGACAGCTGAGGGCTGAGGATCACAGTGCTTTCCTATAAGCGGACCGATCGTGTGGCTGATCTTCTGCGCGAGGAGATCGTGGAAATCCTGGCGCGGAAGATCAACGATCCCCGGATCGGGTTCGTCACGGTGACGGCCGTGGAGGTTACGGCCGATCTTCAAGTGGCGAAGGTCTTTGTGAGCGTCCTCGAGGGAAGCGCCGATCCCGAGAAGACCCTTCAAGGGCTTCGGCATGCCGCCGGATATATCCGGAGGGAGGTGGGGCGGCGTCTGCAGCTCCGACGCACCCCGGAGCTCGTCTTCAAGCTGGATGAGTCTATCCGGAAAGGCGCCCACGTGCTGGAGCTCATGAAAGA
>JACRHK010000068.1 GCA_016217625.1 Nitrospirota bacterium | reverse complement strand
GACGGACGCGGAGGCGCCCAAGATCATCGGCGAGGTGCTGGCCGTCGGGAAGGTCGAGATGGCGTTACGGGGTCAGCCGTGGATGGGCCTGGAGACTCGCAGCTATCCGATTGTGGCCGACGCGCGCCTCCGGACGGCGGACGGCCGCGCCGCGGTTTTATTGACCCGGATCGGGCGTCTGGAGCTGGGCCGCCAGACTGAGTCGCTGGTGAGCGCCGGCCCGGATGGCGCCGCCCTCCTGCTTAGCCGGGGGAGCGTCAAATACAGCATTTCTCCCCATGCCCGGGTCTATGTGCAGACGCCGGCCGTCTTGGTGGAGATCGGCCGGGGCGTGGAAGCCTCAGCGGGCACGGTGCGCCGCGCCTATTTCTCCGGGGACCAGGCGGGTTCTTTCCATCAGGGGACGATCACCGTGGGGTCGGACGGCCGCGCGCGCGTCGTGACGACCAAAGGCGTCGCGCTCGCGCGCGAGGTCTCCCCGTCTGCCGAACGGGCAGGGGAGGGCCAGGCGCGCGTCCTCTCCGCGGGGGAAGAGTGGAGCGGCGCCGCTGCCGGCTCAGGGATTCGGAAAGCCCAACTCGCCCAACTAGTGGAGGGGGCTGTCATCAGCGGCGAGATCCGGAAGCGCCACCCCGAGGAGTTCAAGAAGGGGGAGCCGGTGAAAGACGCGACCGTCAATATCCAGCTTGGCGCCGACACCTGGACGGTGCGCACGGACGACCAGGGCCGGTGGATGTTCACGACCTTGCGGCCGGGCGTCCACAGCGTTACGCCTTCGGACCCCTGCTATGCATTCGAGAAGGAGAAGGAATCGGTGACGGTCCGGCAGGCGAACATTCCCGGCGTGAACTTCATAGCCAATGATCTCTGCCTTCCCGTGGTGTGGTGGCAGACGCCGGCGGGGCAGCTCTCGATCGTCGGCGCGGTGGGCATCACCGCCGCCCTGATCATCGAGAACCAGCGACACAGGGGAGAGGTGACCCAGACCATCCCCCACTAGCGGCGTGACGCGCGGTTTTTATTGAGCCGTCGAATCTTGAGTCCGGAGCAATGTCTTGTTTGGATGGATGAGTGGGTTTGTTTGGAGGACTGCGCTCGTTCGCGTAGCGCTCGCGCCGCTGCTTCTCCTATGCAGCGTCATCTCCGGGAGCGGGGAAGAGCGGGCTGCTGAAACGCCTCCCTCCATCTCCCGGCCCGCTGAGATTCCCGTCACGACTCCACCGGTTCCTCTCGCGCCCTCACAAAGCCTCTCTCCCGCGGAAGCCCGCAGGGAATACCGCGTCGGGCCGGACGACCTCCTGGAGGTCACCGTCTTCGGCGTCGAGGAGCTCACCAAGACGGTCCGCGTCAGCGCCGAGGGGACGATCCGACTGCCGCTCATCGGGAGGGTGGCAGCGGCCGGCCTCTCAATCGAAAAGCTCGAAAAGGAGATCGCCGGTCTCCTCCGGGAGAAGTACCTCCACGACCCGGAGGTGACGGTCTTCGTCAAGGAGTACCGGAGCCAGCGGGTCTCCGTCGTGGGGGCGGTCCGGAGCCCGCAAATTTATGAAACCCCCGGGCCGAAGCGCCTGCTCGACCTCCTCACCCAGGCGGGGGGCGTGACCCCTGACGCCGGACAGAAGTGTTTCATCATCCGGACGATCGTCGGCCCCGACGGACAGGCCCGCTCGCAGACGACCGTGGTGGACCTGGACCTCCTCTTCGGCGGCGATCTCTCCCTCAACGTCCCGATCCTCGCCGGAGACCTCATCCACGTCCCCAAGGCGGGCATCGTCTATGTCGACGGGGCGGTGAACGCGCCCGGCCTCTACCCTTTGCAGCCGAAAACCACGCTGACCCAGGTGATCGTGGCGGCCAAAGGTCCGCTGTTCGAGGCCGACCTCACGGAGGTCCGCATCCTGCGGGAGAAGCCGGGGAAGGAACGCGAAGAGATCAAGGCCGACTTTAAGGCCATCAAGGCGAAGGAAGAGCCGGACATCCCGATCCAGAACAACGACATCGTCATTGTCCCCTCGCACGGGGGGAAGGCGTTCCTGGCCGGGTTCTGGCAGGTTGCGCGGGGGATCCTCACGTTCGGGGCGATTCCTCTCCGGTGAGAGCCTGTCCGACGAACGTAGCCGCAGGCTTTAGCCTGCGGAGATCTTGCGCAACCTAAAGGTTGCGGCTACAACATGTTGAGGCACCAAATCGTGAATTGGTATTTGTCGAGCAGGCTCGTGAGTTAAGACTAAGGGCGCAGATGGAAAGAACCGGAAAAGATCTGGAACTGTACCGGGCGCAACCGCCCGGGTTTCCCCAGGGAGGGGTCCCCGAGGATCTGGAGCCGGAAGTCCACCTGCGCGATTACTGGCGGGTCATCGTCAAGCGGAAATGGGCGGTCCTGACCTTCTTCGCCGTGATCGTCACGACCGTGACGGTCAGCACCTACCTGATGCGCCCCGTCTTCACGGCGACCACAACCATCCAGATCGACAAGGAAAGCCCCGTCACCTTCAACGTCAAAGAGGCGATGTTCGCGTACGATTTCGACACCGAGCAGTACTACCAGACCCAGCACAAGCTGCTGAAGAGCCGGGCCCTGGCCAAGCGGGTGGCGGACACCCTCCCGCAGGAAGAGATCGCGCAGATCTCCCGGACAGCTTCGGGCGGGTTGATCCAGAACGTGAAGGCGCTCCTGTGGCCGAATCCCAAACCCAAACCGGCGGAGGCGCAGGTCGCGCAGGTGGGGGACCCGGGCAAGCAGGAAGACGACGCGAGGGAGGGGCTCGCGGGGGGGTTGCTCGGCGGGCTCGAGGTCAAGCCGGAGAAGGGGACCCGCCTGGTGCGGCTGAGCTACGACTCCTTCGAGCCGGCCATGGCGGCGCTGGTTGTCAACACGTACGCGAAGGCCTTCATCGAGATGAACATGGAAAACCGATTCAACGCGGCCCAGCAGACGCGCGACTTCCTGGCCCGGCAGATCGAGGAGATGAAGATCAAGCTGGAGCAGTCGGAGGAGAAGCTGAACCAGTACGCGGCCCAGAACGAGATCATCCAGATCGACGAGAAGCAGAACACGGTGACCCAGAAGCTCGCGTCGCTCAACGCGGACCTCACCAAGGCCGAGCCGGAGCGGATCCAGAAATAGGCCCTCTACCGCCAGTTGCAGGCCCAGGGGGAGATCGTGATGACGGGGTCCGAGGGGAAGGACGACCCCACCGGCGGGCTCTACGGCGAGCTGGCCAAGGCGGAGGTGGAGTACCAGCAGCTCGCCCGCGTCTACAAGCCGGACTACCCGAAGATGCAGAACCTGGATCGGCGGATCAAGCAGCTCCACGTCAGCCTCTCGAAGAAGATCCGCTCGGAGTACGAGTATGCGCGCAAGCGGGAGGAGATGCTGAAGGCCGCCGTGAAGGAGCAGCGCGACCAGGCGCTGAAGCTCAACGAGCGGGGGATCCAGTACAACATCCTCAAGCGCGAGGTGGACACGAACAAGGAGCTTTACAACAGCATGCTCCAGCGGATCAAGGAGGTGGGCGTGGCGGCGGGGGTCACGGCCAGCAACATCCAAGTGGTGGACAAGGCCATTGTGCCGATGTCCCCCTCGAAGCCGAACAAGCAGCAGAACCTCCTGCTGGCGATCCTGGTGGGACTCGCCGGCGGAATCGGCCTCGCCTTCTTCTTCGAGTACCTGGACAACACGATCAAGACCCCCGAGGATCTTGACCGCTTCCTCCGGATCCCCGCCCTGGGTCTCATCCCCTCGTACGCGCGGGGAGGGGAGAACGGAGGGAAGGCGGAGGGGAAGCACCACATCCAGCTCGTCGCCCACCTGGACATCAAGTCCGCGCTTTCAGAGGCGTTCCGGACGGTGCGCACCTCGGTCCTCTTTTCCACCTCGCCCGCCCCCCGGCGGATTCTCGTCACGAGCAGCCGGCTCGGCGAGGGGAAGACGACGACGGTGGTCAACCTGGCCATCACCCTGGCCCAGATGGAGGCGAAGGTCCTGCTCATCGACTGCGACCTCCGGCGGCCCTCCTGCCACGAGGTCTTCGGGTGCCGGAAGGAACCGGGCCTGACGAACTACCTCGTCGGCTCCGGCGAATACGACGACATCGTCCGGCCCACGGAGGTGCCCAACCTGTTCGTCATCCCCTCCGGGCCAGTCCCTCCCAACCCCATCGAGCTCCTGGGGTCGCCGCGCATGCGGGATCTGATCGAGATAAACCGGGACCTCTTTGAATATATTGTGATTGATTCACCCCCCGTCCTCGGATTGGCCGACGCCGTGGTCCTGGCCACGCTGTGCGATGGCTTGGTGCTGGTCGTCCGGGCGGGGTTGACGCCGCGCGACGTGGCGCAGCGGGCCAAGCGTCACCTGCGCGACGTGAACGCCCGGATCATCGGCGCCGTCCTCAACGACGTGGATGTGCGTGGGGGGGACTATGCCTACTACTCGTATTACTATTACGGCTACGGTTACGGCCGTCCCGCCGACTCCTCCCGCAAACGGCTCCCCTTTGTGGGGCAGCGGGAGGCCTGATCTCGCGTGATGGGAGGCGTAGCCGGCCGCCTGTTGGCCAGCGCAGGGATTGTTGTCGCCGCAGCCGTCGCGGTCCTCTTGTCTTTTCTCCCCTGGCTGGCCGAGCGGACGACCGCTATCCCGTCTGCCGACGCCCTCTCCCTTGCCGCAACCTACGACCCCTGGCAGGCGCGCTACCCCTACCTGACCGGCAGGATGTGGGAGTTTGATCTCGACCGCCATGATCCCCAGGCGGCGTTCGGCGCCTACGCCCGCACCCTTCAATTGAATCCGCTCGATGGCCTGGCGTGGCTCGATCTGGCCAGGACGGCCGAGGAGACCGGCCGCGATGAGATCGCCGCCCGCGCCTTGAGCAACGCCCTCCGGGTCAGCCCGCGCGACCCTGCGGTCCACTGGGAGGTCGCGAGCGCCCGTCTCCGGCGGGGGGAAGCCGTCGAGGGGCTCGAGACGTTTCAGCGCTACCTGCGCCTCCTGCCGGACCAGCAAGATCGCGTCTACGCGTTCGCCTGGGCCTTGTCGGGCGACGCGGCCTTCTTCCTCCAACACCTTGTGCCCGACCGGCCGGATTACCTGACGCGCGCCCTCCGCTTTTTCATAGGGCGCGGGTTGCGCGAAGAAGCCCGCCTCGCGTGGGACCGTCTGCGCGCCCAGCCCTCGCCGGTGGCCAAGCAGGACGCCCTGGACTATCTCGCCTTCCTCCTCTCTCAGCGCCGCTGGAGTGAGGGGCGGGAAGTCTGGTCGGACCTGTTGCGCGCGCTGAAGATCCCCGAGTCATCGGATAGCGCCGAGGCGGTCTGGAACGGCAGCTTCGAGCTGCCGCTCCTGAAGGGAGGGTTCGACTGGCGCTTCGACGCGTTGGCCGGGACGCAGACCCGCATCGACGAAGACTACAAACGGGTCGGGAGCCGCGCGCTCAGGCTCCGGTTCGACGGGAAGCAGAACTACGATTTCCACCACGTCAGCCAGCCCGTGCTGCTGCGTCCCGGAACGGTCTACCGGCTCAAAGGGTACCTACGAACCGACGGCCTCACCACTTCGAACGGCCTCTTCCTGGAGGTGACGGGATTCGGCTGCGAGGGGTTGCGCGCCGCCACGCCGGCGGCGACGGGGACGCAATTCTGGTCGGAGGTCAAGACGGAGTTCCTTGTGCCGGCCGGATGCGAAGCGGGGATCCTCCGCCTCCGCCGGGAGCCCAGCCGGAAGATCGACAACCGCTTCGGCGGGACGGCGTGGGTGGACGGGGTCTCCCTGCGCCCCGCCTCGGCCGCATCGGGAGGATAGCGGGTGACTGAACCGTTCCAAGAGGCGGTCCGCCTGATCGTCAGACTCTACCGGGAGCCGGACCTCCTGCGGCGCCTTCGGGAAACGCCGGAGCAAATTGATCATCTGCTGGAAGCGATTGTCGAGATTGCGAAAGGGGAAGAGAGCGATGTTGCCGGCAAGATCGCCGAGGTTGCCGACCCGTTGGGCGTTGACGCCAAATCGGTGGTGGACGGGGCGAACTTCCTCCTCTCCCTTCTCCATGCAGGCCCGGAGGGGAACCCATACCGGGTGTTGGGGTTGGATCGGAATGCCTCTCAGGAGGCGATTAAGCGCCGCTGGAGGCTCCTCATGCAGATCTACCACCCCGACCGCTATCCGGACCCTCCGGACTGGGTGGCCGAGCGGGCGAAACAGATCAACGAAGCCTATACCCTACTTCGGGATGAAGAGGAAAAGCGACGCCTCGATGCGGAGTTGACCTCCGTGCCTCACGCCTCGCGCTTCACGCCTCACGCAACACCTGCCGCGGCGGCGCGCGCGGGGCGCCCTGCGGGCTCGGGCATCTCCTGGAGCCTCTACTTCACGCCCGCGTGGAGGAGGAGGCTTCCCCGCCTCATGATGGCGACATTGCTGGGCGGCGCGGCGATCATCGTGGCGATCGTCTATCTGTCGAACTACCCGGCCCCGACGGACGTCGGGGTGAAGGTCGCAAGAAAAGAAGTCAAGAGTCAGAAGTCAGAAGTCAGAAGTGAGAAGACCTCCCCTACGCCCCTCCTTACTAAGGAGGGGAAGGGGGAGGTGGAAAGTGAGGCGTCAGGCGCAAGAAGTGAGAAGCCGGGAGTAGGGCGGCCCACTCCCGATAGGATCGGGACGGGCGTGGCCGCCGAGTCAGGAGTCAGGAGTGAAGAGAAGGGTTCCAGGGGTCCAGGGGTCCAGGAGTCGAGTAAAAGCCAACCCTCGAACCCTCGAACCCTCGAACCCTTGACCCCTGGTGCTAGTCCAAAGTCCGACAAG
>JACRHK010000065.1 GCA_016217625.1 Nitrospirota bacterium | reverse complement strand
TTGCCATTATGCTCTCAGCAGTCAACCTTAGCTGATAGCTGATTGCTGATAACTACCAACTATTGTATTGTATCATCCCCCCATCAATGAAGCCAAGCTTCCCCGCCATGCAGTATCGAGGTCCGCCAAGCCCAGATGCAGGACCTCCCGATCCTGCACTGTGAGGCGCAGCGTCTCGCCCTCGACGGCCCCTAAGACGGCTATCGGCACGCCGTGCCGGGACGCCGAGGCTTCCAGAAGCGAGAGCTGCGCTTTCGCCAGGCTGACGACGACCCTTGGGGCCGACTCGCCGAAGAGGAGGGCGTCCCGGCGCATCCCCTTGGGGTTAGGGACAGCCAGTTCCGCCCCCAAGCGCCGGCCCGGCCCGGAGATGCAGCACTCCGCCAGGGTAACGGCCAGCCCGCCTTCGGAGCAGTCATGGGCTGAATGGAGCCATCCGTTTTGCGCGGCCTCAAGAAGGAGGGCAAAGAGCGCTAGGTCACGCGCCGCATCGAGAGCCGGCGGCTTCCCCTTGAGGAGGTTGTGGATGCTCCAGAGGTACTCGGTCCCTCCCAGCTCTTCCCGCGTCTCGCCCAGGAGGACCACGAGGTCGCCCCAGGCCTTGAACCACTGGGTCAGGCGCTTCGTGACTTCCTCCAGGAGGCCTACAACACCTATGGTCGGTGTGGGATGGATAGCCTCCCCCAGCGTCTCATTGTAGAAGCTCACGTTCCCGCTCACCACGGGAAGGTCCAGCGCCCGGCAAGCATGGGCGATTCCGTCCACGGCCTGGCTGAACTGCCACATGATCTCGGGCCGCTCGGGGTTGCCGAAGTTCAGGCAGTCGGTGAGGGCCAGCGGCTTCCCCCCCGCGCAGACCACGTTGCGGGCCGCCTCCAGGACGGCATGGGCAGCGCCTGCAAAGGGATCCAGGTAGCAGAAGCGGCTGTTGCAGTCCGCGGAGAGGACCACCCCTTTGGCCGTCCCCTTGATCCGCACCACGGCAGCGTCGGAGCCGGGCAGGACGACCGTGTTCGTCTGAACCATGTGGTCGTACTGGCGAAAGACCCACTCTTTGTCGGCAATCCCCGGCGTGGCGAGGAGCCTGAGGAGCGTCTTCCCGTAATCCTCCGGCTCGGGAACCTGCGAGAGATCGAGCGCCTGCGCCTCGTCCTGCCAGGGAGGCCGGCGCATCGGCCGATCGTAACGGGGTGCCTCCTCGGCCAGGGCCTTGGCCGGGATCTCGGCGACGACCTTGCCCCGATCCTTCACGCGGATGAGGCCGTCTTCCATCACCCGCCCGACAATGGCCGCCTCCAGGTCCCACTTCCGGCAGATCCGGAGGACCTCTTCTTCCTTGCCGGCCTTCGCCACCAGGAGCATCCGCTCCTGCGACTCCGAGAGCATGACTTCATAGGGCGTCATCCCCGTCTCACGCCGGGGAACTTGATCGAGGTCCAGCTCAATCCCCGTGCCGGCCCGGCTCGCCATCTCGCACGAAGAGGAGGTGAGTCCGGCCGCCCCCATGTCCTGGATGCCGACCAGGCAATCCCCCTCCATCAGCTCCAGACAGGCTTCCAGAAGCAGCTTCTCCGTGAACGGATCGCCGACTTGCACCGTCGGCCGCTTCCCCTGCGACGCCTCGTCGAACTCGGCCGAGGCGAGAAGGCTGGCACCGTGGATCCCGTCGCGGCCTGTGCGGGAGCCGATGTAGATCACGGGGTTCCCCACGCCCGCCGCTTTTCCCCGGAAGATCCGGTCGGCCCGGACGATCCCCGCAGTCATCACGTTCACCAGAATATTTCCCCGATGCGAAGGATCGCACTGGATCTCCCCGCCGACCGTGGGGACGCCGATGCAGTTGCCGTAACCGGCGATCCCCGCCACCACGCCGCCCAGGAGGTAGCGGTGCTTAGGGTCGTCCAGCGGCCCGAAGCGGAGGGAGTTCAGGGAGGCGATAGGGCGGGCGCCCATCGTGAAGATATCGCGGAGGATCCCCCCCACACCTGTCGCCGCCCCCTGGTACGGCTCGACGAACGACGGGTGGTTGTGGCTCTCCATCTTGAAGGCCACGGCCAGGCCCCCGCCGATGTCCACGATGCCCGCGTTCTCACCCGGCCCCTGGAGAACGCGCGGTCCCTGCGTGGGGAAGCGGCGGAGATGGACGCGCGACGACTTGTAGGAGCAATGCTCGCTCCACATCACGGAGAAGATCCCGAGCTCGGTAAAGGTCGGCTCCCGCCCCAGGATCCGGAGGATCCCGGCGTACTCCTCCTCCGTGAGGCCGTGCTGGGCCACCATCTCCCGCGTCACAATCGGCTCTTTCATCTTTCCACTGCTTCCAAGAACTGCTCCGCGGTCAGACCGGCCTTGACAATCAGGCTTCTCAACGTGCCGCGAGCGACGACATCGTGTTCAGGGATCGACAGCGTAGCAATATGCCCTTTCTTGGTCATGATGATGTGACTGCTCCGTCTCCGCGCCACCTGCCATCCTAACCGCTCAAACGTCCTGATGACTTCTTGCGGTCTGAGAAGCGGAACAGGAGACATTACACGGAGACCTCAACCTCGCGGGTGGTCACCGTAAGAGGCAATCCCTGCCCAGCGCGTACTTCCAGACATTCCTTGATAGCCTCTTGAATGTTCCGCTCTGCCTCGGCTTCGGTTTTTCCCTGACTCACGCAACCGGGTATCGCCGGGCATTCGGCAACATACATTCCATCTTCGTCCTGGAACATGGTGATCATAAATCTCATCACGTCACCTCCAAACCTCAGGCTCATACCCCACATCCAGCCAACGCGTTGAGGATCGATGCGAAGATCTTGCGTCCATCCTCGTTCCCGAGGATCGCCTCGGCGCACCGCTCGGGGTGGGGCATCATTCCGAGAACATTGCGCTCCGCGTTGCAGATGCCCGCGATATGGGAGACGGAGCCGTTGGGGTTCGCCTCCTCGGTGAGATCTCCCTCCGGCGCGCAGTAGCGGAAGACGACCTGACGGTTCGATTCCAATTCGGCCAGGGTCTCCGGATCGGCGAAATAGTTCCCGTCTCCGTGGGCGATCGGCAGACGAAGGACCTCCCCCTTCCGGCAGCTCCCCGTGAAGGGGGTCTCGGCGTTCTCCACCCGAAGATGGACATCCCGGCAGATAAACTGCAAGGTCCTGTTCCGCACCACCGCTCCCGGCAGGAGTCCGGCCTCGAGCAAGATCTGGAAGCCGTTGCAGATCCCCAGGACGAGCCCTCCCTCTTTGGCGAAGCGTTCGACCGCCCGCATCACGGGCGAGAAGCGGGCGATGGCCCCCGTCCGGAGGTAGTCCCCGTAGGAAAACCCGCCGGGGAGAATGAGGCACTGGTATCGCTGCCCGAGCGCCTCCTCCTTGTGCCAGACGAAGTCGGCTTCTTCTCGCAGGACCTCTTTCACGACATGGTAACAGTCGCCATCGCAGTTGGAACCCGGAAACCGGACAATGCCGAAACGCATTTTCTTACGCCTCACGCTACGCTACAGACTCGCCTCGCGCTTCGCGCTCCGGGCTTAGGGCTCAGGGTCAGAAGATTGCTTGCCCGAAGCGTGCAGCCCGCGGCACGAAGCACAGTCCCCTACCCCTCGATCTCAATCCGATACTGCTCGATGACCGGGTTGGCGAGGAGGCGCTCGCACATCTCCCGCACGTGGGCCTCGGCCTCCTCCCGCCGGACACCGTTCAACTGCACCTCCAGGAACTTCCCCACCCGGACGTCCCGCACCTCGTTGAACCCCAGGGCATGGAGAGCCTGGGTCACTGCTTTTCCCTGGGGGTCGAGGACGGCGGATTTCAATGTCACGAAGATTTTTGCTTTCATAGGAAGCCCCCTCCTCCTGACTTCTGACTTCTGACTTCTGACCTCTGACTTCTGACTTCTGACTTCTGACTTCTGACTTCAGAACAACTTCGCCAGCGTCACCGTCACGCCGGCCAGGAATGCGAAATCCGGCGCCGCCCTGTTGAGCCCCACATCCACGCCTATATCGAATACGACTGTTGGGCGATACGCATACGACAGGGACCAGAGGGTCGAGACAACCCGCGGCGTTTCGGCATTAGGGGAAGAAAAAGCATAGACCTCTCCGCCCAGCGTCCAACGATCCGCCACGGGAAGAGAGGCCGCGAAGGCCCCCAGCCACTGCCTGTCGAAGCCGCCTTCTTCGCGGCCGAGCCAAGTATGCGCGACGTTCACATCGAGATGCACCGGCTCCACGTCTTTACTCGCCAGGAATGTGAGCGTGTAATCGGCCTTTCCCGAACCCAGCCCTTTCCTGGCGCTCGCCGCGGGGAGCTTCACCGCCGCCGCCAGGGCCATCGCGGGCCGCGCCTCCGTCTGATCCAGGAACTTCCACTGCACCCCCGGCGACCAGTCGCCGATCCCCGAGGCGCGGTTACCCTCTTCGGAGCGGAGATGTAAAAGGGGCACGCCGTCCAGGCGGATCTGGATGCGGTTATCCAGGGCCAGCTTGGCCAGGAACGGGATCGTATGCTGGGACCGGTACTGGCTGCTCCGGAACGCACCCGTCCACCCCAGCTCAATCTCCAAGTACCCGGGCGCGGAGAGGTCCGCCGGATTGGAAACGGACGGGCGGTTGGGATTCGCCGCCACCTCCCGCTCCGTGGCATCCACGGAAGTGACACCTAGGTAAAACGTCAGACATCCCCAAGCAACGCCTTCCCTCCATCTTCCTAACCCATGTCCCATAATCCAAAATTTATCCTCATCATCCGGCAATTAGCCATTAGTTTGCGAAATAAAGCTTCTTATCTTCATGCTGACGAGAGACCCCCAGGAGGGGCACTTGGCAACACCAGTCATCCGCCAGGGGTTGAGAACTCGCCGGTTAGACGCACTGAGTTTTACGATCATTCCGACAACTTGTAGCCTCCGCTCTATGGCGGCAAAATGATTTTAGAAAACCGGAAAGGCAAAGACACCTGCTCCAGGATTTGGCCGCTCCGTTCATCGAGGCGGTAGATAATGTCGTCCTTGTATGTTAGCCACATCCCGCGGCCATCCGGGGCCTGGAGGAAGTGACCGATTGGCTCCGGAAAGGTGAGGGTATGGAGCACCTTAAGGGTTTGGGTATCAATCACGACGGCAGTGCCTGGATCGCCCCCTCGACTGGTGATCGCAAAGAGGCGCTGACTATCCGGGGTGAGGGCTGGAGTGTTAAGTGACCGCAGATCGTACAGGGTCGCCTGCCGAACCACTGTTGCGCGGTCCAGGTCATAGACGAAGAGCGTGGGATAGCTCTCCCGGCGGTCCGGGTCGTGCACAGGGGCGTAGAGGAACATCTCCTTGCCATCCTTGCTGATATCCATCCAGAAGACCGTATCATCGCGCGTTGGCAGCTTGATATACCCAGTGACCTTCTGGGAACTAGGGTCGAAGATCGCAGGGGGAGCTGCCGTAAGGTACAGCCTATCTCTTTTGGGGTCATAGACAAAACCCCGTGTGGTTATACTATCCAGTTTCAGCACCTTCATGATCTTTCGCAACCGGGGATCGACGATAGCGACTTCCCTCGGGCCACTGCCGCCAAGGCGAGCGAGGTAAAGGAGGCCGCTCTTGGGGTGGACAAATAAGGCACCTGCTATGGGGAACTTCTCTGATCTCACAGAGAATTGCTCTCGAAGGAAAAGTCGGTCTGCATCAAAGGTGAAAATCTCTGCGTAGACGCCAAGAACCCAGAGCAGTCGACCATTCTCACTAAGTGCAAAGTCAGCAATATTACTGCCATTGGGAACATCGACTGAGGCCAACACCCGCTTAGTTTCAGTGTGAACCTTGTAAAGCGGAATCTGTCTAGCCTTTGCTGGCACCCAACCCAGCGCATAGAAGTGGGAAGGCGGCTCCCCAGCGGCTGCGTCAGCCAGGAGGAGTAGCCCTGCAAGGGAAAACAGAATCAGATACTGTAACCGGAAATGAGAGCCCATCTTCTTCCTTAGCATGGGGGAGTCTCCGGGTTCGTCCACGTTTTATCATTCAGATGATCCCAATAGCGATCAGCGCCTCTCTGGGCGTCCCTCGCACCTTTTTCCTCATCAGCGTCGAAGTCGGGATCGGGCGCGTAGTCCTTCTTTACGAGCTTCCCGGTGGTGGGATCCATCTCGTAGTAGTGATACTCCACCCAGCGCAGCCTCCCCAAGTCATCATCGTAGAGCCAGAACCCCGGGCTGTGGTTATACAGGAAATAACTCTCTTTCGCAAGCTGGTCCGGTGTGGGCTCCACCCCAAGCCTTGTGAAAAATTTATTCGCTTGCGTTGTGGCGTCATCAAAGATCGCTTTGCCGACCTCGACATTGTATTTCCATTCCTTTTTCACCCGATCGAAGTCAATCGTATCGCCTTTGCC
>JACRHK010000066.1 GCA_016217625.1 Nitrospirota bacterium | reverse complement strand
CCATGTCGGTCCTGGGAACCATCACCTCCCGGACGGCGGTGTCGGTGAACTTAAAGACGCCTTGAATGAGATCTTCTTCGGTCTCCTCGAAGACGCCCCGCTCCGTCCCCTCCCGCAGGATGAATTTGACCTCGTCTTCCGAATAGAAGGGGCTCTCCTTCATCCGCTTCCCGCCGAAAAGGGCAATCATTCCCCCGGTCGTCGCAGTCAGCAAGCGCACAACGGGCGACGCGATCCATGCCAGCGCCTCGATGACGCGCGCTGAAGCGAGGGCCATCCCCTCGGCGTGCCGGAGGGCCAGGGATTTCGGGATGAGCTCTCCGATCACCAGCGAGGCGTATGAGATCGCGGCCACCACAATCGCGATGGCGAGAGGCTCGCTGGCGCGACGCACCATCGCCAGCGGTGACTCATTCAGGATCGGTTTGATGACCTCGATCGCGGCGACTCCCCCCATGGCGGCGGCCAGGGAGCTTACCACGGTAACCCCTACCTGGACCGTGGCCAGGAAGCGGTCGGGCTCCGCTTGCAAGCGCCGGACCGCCTGAGCCCGCGGGTTCCCCTGCTCCGCCAATTGATGCATCCGGCTCCGCCGGGCGGAGATCATGGCAATCTCCGATCCGGCGAAAAACCCGTTCAGCAGGATGAGGAAGAAGATAAACAGCAGTGCCCAGGCGAACATGGTATCCATGGCGTGTCAGCGGATGATCTCGAGCGCGTTGAAGAAGAACGCGATCTCCGTGGCGGCGGTTTCCGTGCCGTCGGAGCCGTGCACCACGTTGCGTTCGATTCCCGTGGCCAGATCCCTCCGGATCGTCCCGGGTTCCGCCTTGGCCGGGTCGGTCGCCCCCATGATCTGCCGCACGAGCGGGATCGCCCCCTCTCCCTCGATCACCATGGCCACCACGGGGCCTGAAGAAAGGAATGCGGTGAGACTCCGATAGAAGGGCCGCTCGCGGTGGACGGCGTAAAAGGCCTCGGCCTGTTTTTGTTCAATGCGGATCAGCTTCAACGCGACCACCCGGAGTCCTTTGGCCTCGAAACGGCGAATGACCTCCCCGATGCAGTTCTGCTCGACCCCGTCCGGTTTAACCAGCGACAACGTGCGCTCGATCACCAGTCCCTCCTTTTCAGTTAAGCTCTCAGCAGTCAGCCTTCAGCCAACAGCAGTGTAGACATCAGGAAGGCTGACTGCTGAGAGCTGATGGCTGAATGCTTATAATTTCGTGACCCTGATCTTCTCGATCCGACGCCCATCCATCTCCATCACCTCAAAACGGAGATTGCGGTACTTGAGCTGCTCGCCGGGACGGGGGATGCGGCCGAACTGGCCGAATACCCATCCCCCAATTGTCTGGAACTCCGCGGTCTGCAGCTCCGTCCCCAGGAGGGCGTTCGCCTCCTCGATCTCCGTCTGGCCCATGACGACGAAGGTCTTCTCGTCGATGATCTCGACTTCTTTCTCCTCGCGCTCGAATTCATCCTCGATGCTTCCGACGATTTCCTCCACGAGATCGGCCAGCGTCACGAGCCCCGCGGTCCCCCCATATTCGTCGATGACAATGGCCATGCGGAGCTTCTGCCGCTGCATCTCCGTGAGCAGCTCCCCGAGGCGTTTGTTCTCGGGGATGAAGTGCGCCGGGCGCATCTGCTTGCGAACGGGATCATTCAAGGCCCCCTGTCCATGGATCAACGCCTGGATGAAGTCCTTGAGGTGGACGATCCCGATCACGTTGTCCATCGACTCTTCCGCAACCGGGTAGCGGGAGTAGCTATGCTCTGCCGCCGCGCGGAGGGCGTCGCCCATCGTCGCATCGGCTGAGAGGCTGACGATCTGCGTCCTGGGGGTCATCACCTCGGACACCACCCGCCCCCCGAATCGAGCCACTTTCGAAAGGAGGGACTCGGCCGTGGGTTCGGCCAGCTCGGACAGGACCGTCTTTCCCTCGGAGACCGGCATCTCGGACGCTCCCCGGCCCCACGGGCGCAGGGCAATACCTGCCAAGGGCCGCAGCGCCCTTGCCGACAGGGCGGCCGCTGCCCACAGCGCCGTGGCGAGCCACTCCCAACGCGTTTCGCTCTGACCCAAACGCCTGCCCGCTTCTCGAGCGAACTCTCCGCCGATGGTCAGCACGACCCCACCCCCCACGAGGAATCCAATGGCGCCCGGCACGCTCAGGAGAGCAAGGCCCAGGAGGCTTAATGGCGCGACCACCCCGGCCAGCCAAAAAATGCGCAGAAACGCCAGGCCCGTGGCAACCGGTTCCCGGCGTTGACGTAGGGCATCCCGTTGAGCAGCGCGGCCGCCTTCACGGGAAAGCAGCGGATACGCGGCAGCCTCTTCCAGCGCCGCTTGCAGGCAGTAGAGCGCCAGACAGCAGGCCGCTACGAGCAGCGCCGTCCCCGTGTCCCCCGGGGTAAGCCGTTCGGCAACTTCCACAGCGGACACCTCTCTAGAGAAGCAGGGGGTTAGAAGAACTGGCTGACATTGATCCGATAGCGCGTGGAATCGAGCGCCTCGACAATCGACCGACGGTACCGTTGGGTCTTGTGATCCACCTCTCGGAGATCTACGATCTCCCCGGCCGCTTGTCCGTCTCGCAGCAGGATCACCCGGGGGCGGTTCAAGTCCTCGGGGTTCGGGCGGTAGACCACCGCCAGCTCATCGGTATCGAGGCGGACAAGAGAACCCATAGGGTAAAGACCCAGCATGTTCACGAAGATCTTCACGAGGATGGGGTCGAAGGTCTTGCCGCGCTTCTCCAGCAGGATCCGGACGGCCCGGTGCGGCAGCTCCGCCCTCTGATAGACCCGCGAGGAGGTGATGGCGTCATACGCGTCCGCAATGCCGACGATCGCGCTGAAGGGGTGGATCCGGCGGGGCACCCGCAGGGGGGGATACCCGCTCAGGTCGTAGCGGAGGTTATGCTCGAAGGCGACCACCATGGCGATCTTGCTGAGACCCGGGATCTCCGAGAGGATCTCCGCCCCGTAGATGGGATGCCGACGCATGATCGCCCACTCCTCAGCCGTGAAGGGTCCCGGCTTGTTGAGGATCTCCAGAGGGACGCGGATCTTCCCGATGTCGTGCAGGAGGGCGGATGTGCCCAGCACGCTGAGCTGGTTCTTGTCGTAGGAGAGCATCTTCCCCAGCGACAACGAGAGAATCGCCACGTTGACCGAGTGGGTATAGGTGTACTGATCGTAGCTCTTGATGGTGACCAGGCCCAGGAAGGCCGCCTGGTCGTCCAGCAGGCGGTCGATCATGGAGTGCACGACCTTTTTTGCCCGCCGGATGCTGAGGCTCTTGCTGAGCTGGACGTTGCGGAAGATCTCCTGCACCGTGTCCACGGCTTCATCGAACGTGGCGCGGGAGAGGCGGCGGCGCTCTTCATCGAGGAGGTCGTCCTGATCCTCCTTTTTCTCTGCGATCGGCAGGAGCTGGTGTGTGGTCACGTGGGAAATGCCTTCCTCGCGAAGCGCCGCGGGGACCCCTCCCCGTTCCGTTACCGCCTCGGGGCTCTGCCTCAAGAGCAGGACGAAGCGGGTAATCTCCCGGGCTTCCAGACCCGACACGAACGTCATCCCACCGATGCCCTGCTCCTGGCAGGCCTGAATCAACGCCGGGTAGAGCAAGCTCTCTTCGATGAGCGGCGTTTCCTCGAACGAGAGGTCCTCGCCCAGCAGGTGAAACGTGGCCTCTTTGCGGAACTGGAAGAACTCGTGGAAGGTGTTCAGGGTCGCTTCGATCGACTGGATGAAGGAGGGGTGCTGAGGGGGGTAGAACGCCGCGTTCTTATGGGCGATACAAAGCTGGGAGATGGCTTTCTTCGCCAGGTTGAGGAGGTTGCGGTTGAGAAAGAATGCCAGCCGCGCGTCCGCGCGTCCGCCGACAGGGGATCCGGAGAAGTCAGGCTGTGGTTGCATCGTCAACCCGCTAACCCTGTTGGCCCGCCGCGACGGCCAGGGCCTGCTCCGTTCCGATCTCTCTCAGGGCCGCGAGGGCCAGGTTCCGGATCTCCGCGCCGGTCTTGCGCCGGAACCACCACCGCTTCCGGACAAGCGAGGCCAGCAGGGGAATCGGTTCGCCGGAGCCGAACTTCCCCAGCGCCTCCACGGCTTCCTTCTGGAGCACCGTTTTTCTGGCGGAGAAAAACGATCCCTGCGCGGCGATCTCGATGAGCGAGGGAAGCATCGAGGGATCGCCGACGGCGACCGACCACTGAATCGCCATCCGCTGCACCTCCAAGTCACGGTCCTTCAGCATGACCAGGAGCTGGCGGGCCGCCTTCCCGCCGCCGATCATCCCCAGTGATCGCACGACTTCGCGACGGACCCGGGCGTCCGGGTGGTCCTGCAGCCCCCTGAGATAGTCGATGCCGCGCTCGTCGCCGATCTCTCCGAGGATGGTCACCAGGTTGCGGACGAGATACCAGCGGCCGTCCCCGAGCCGTTCCCCCAGCAGCTTCAGATGTCTGCGCCCGAGCTCCGCCAGGAGCACGGCCGCGGTCTTCCGCAGCGCGAGCTGCCGCTCCTCCGCGAGGATCTCGATGAGGGGAGGGATGGCCGTCCGATCAAAGGCCAGGATCAGGGCGGCAATCTCGTCGTAGGCCGAGTGGGTCTTGTCGTAGGTCGTCATCGTGGCCAGAAAGCCGCGAAGCCGCTCGATCCCTCCCGCCTGTTCGAGGGCGCGCAGGGCGAGATCCCGCTTGCCGGGATGCGGCGTCTGAATCGGATCGGCTTCGACCTTGAACCCTTCCAGGATGCTTCGGGCCAGGTGGAACTTTCCCTGTTCAAGGAGGAATTCATACAATTCCTGTAGCGTCCTGACCGACCGGGTGTAGAGGGCGTGCTCTTCGTGGAGCGGCAGCAGATCGAGCAGCGTAGCCATCGTGGCCTTCATGGTGTCTTCGTCCTGTCCCGCCTCCGCGAACTCCCGGATCACCGCCAGCTCCTTGTCGCGGTAGCTTCCGATCTCGTCCAGTTCCTGAATAGCGGATGCCGTGCCCCGGACGACATCCGCAGGCGGAGTGGCTTCATGGCTCCGTGGCGCTTGCGCTCCCAGGCCTTCTTCCCCCATCTCCTGGGTGGCGGTTGGAGCAGATCCCTCGGTAGGCTGCGATCCGGGAGGCCCCTCCGGCAGGATTTCCGAAGCCTGGAGACCCAGCCGCTGCAGGAGGACCTGCATGGTCGCCTCACGCTGCAGGGGAGAGAGGGGAAGCTGCTGCAGGATCGTGAGCAGGACAGGGAAAGGGATCTCCTCGCTCAGGTGGAGGCGTTCCACGGCTTCGGCGAGGTCCCGGCCCGGCATCTGGCCAAGCAGCGCCTCCGCGCCACCCTCCTGGTGAGCAAGAAACAGCTTTCCCATCACCGCACCCGCCACCGGGTCCTCAAGGCCCTGGAGGCTTTCGGCCAGGAGGTGATGGAGCTTCTCGCGCTCCTCCGGCAGCTCCCTCTCGGCCGCCCTCGAGGCGTTCAGCAGGGCTTGAAAGATGAGGTCCTCCTTCTCCCCGGAGGTATTCTCCTCTTCCCCCTCCCTCTGGGAGGCGAGCTGCTGGAGCAGCAGGGCAAAGACCTTCGGGTCCTCGATGAGCTGGAAGAGCAAACGTTCCTCTTCGGGCGCCAGCGCGGTCATCCGACTGAGCAGGAAATCCGTCACGTTCTCCTGGGTTTTCCGATTGCCGACGCCGACGCCCCCGCCCGCCAGCATGTCGGACGCCAGATCCACCCCCTTCAAGATCAGCCCCAGCGCGGACTCTTTGACCCGGAGATGCGGGAGGTTCTTCTCCCACAGGAGCGCTTCGATGCCGCCCGCCAGCTTGATGTCGTCCGGCGTCAGGATAAACAGACGGAAAAATTCGAGAAGCTCGTCGACGTGGACTCCGGCTGCGATGCTGAACTCACGGACGCCCCGGCAATACAGGTCGTGACTTATCCCGCGGATCAGATCCGTCCCCCGCCCCATCCCTTGCCCGCGGCAGAGGATGCGATCCTTCTGGACGGTGAACGCAAGCGTGGGCTCTCGAACGAGGTACTCGTTCAAGAGGGCGACCAATTTTTCGAGGGATAGGCGAAAAACAGGATTGTTCGGCGGATAGAGCTTGACGACCTTGAGCGTGCCGGCAACGGCACGCAGCAGATCCTCTTCCTCTTGATACGCGGCGGCCTTCTCGTGTTCTAGCGGCATCTGATGCTTGCTGGCTCACGCGGAGAACGCGCGGGTCTCCTTCTTCTCGATCGGAATGATTCCTCCTTGTGCAGCCGGGTTGTTATTGCTTCTTAGCCGTCAGGCGTTCCCGTTCTCGTTCCAGGGCCTCACGGCCGGCCTCCACCGCGCTGGAGAGGATGGAGCGCTTCTCGCCCAGGATCTCCCTCCCCTGCTCGATGCCGGACTCCAATTTTTCCTTCAGATCTTCGGCCAGTTGCAGGCCTTTGTCCCGCGCTTCGTTGGCGACGCTCAAGAGCTTCTCGCGGGTCTCGCGGCCTGATTGGGGGGCAAGCAAGAGGGCCAACCCGGCCCCCATCATCCCGCCCATGAGAAAAGCCATGGCCACCACGCTGCTGGAAAATCCTCTGTCCTCACCGTTCATCACGATCACCTCCTCCAAAAAGCCTCTCTAACAGAGTGAGGGTGCCCGCCCGGAAACCGGCGGCCATCGCGCCCACGTTGATCGCCGCGGAGCGGACGCTCCCTCGAAGGAGGGAGTTAGCCAGATGGAGCACCTCGGCCCCTTCTCCCACGGCTTCCAGAACGGCGTTCATTTTTTGCGTCCCCTGACTCACCTGTTCGGCAATCCGGCTCGTGTGGGAGGCGGCCTGCCGTACCTCCCGGAGGAGGGGGGGAAGCTCCCGTTCCAGGTGGGCCAAGACCTCCTCGGCCTTGCGCGCCGTGTTCCGGATCTGGATCAGGGTGTGGACGAGAAAGATCCCCACCACGACAAGCACCGTAACGGCTATTGCTGTCACAATCTCGCTTCCCATCGTGCCCCCGAGGACGTGCTCACGTAAACTGTCTATAGCATAACACAGGCTGCGGCCGTATGTAAACCGGTACCCTCCGGCCCGCGTCCGGCCGGGGTTGACATCCCACGGGACGTATGGTACCGTGGGCGTGCCGATGCCCATCCGGATCTTGAGCGGAGAGTCCAAAGGGCGGCGTCTCAAAGGACTTGGGCGCGGGCGGATCCGTCCGACCTCCGCGCGGGTCAAAACCTCGTTGTTCGACCTCCTTCGGACGCGGATCCCCGGCGGGACGGTGCTCGACCTGTGCGCGGGAACCGGGAGCGTGGGCCTGGAAGCCTTGAGTCGCGGCGCCCTCGAGGTGACTTTCGTCGATCGCCATCCTGCGGCGCTGCGCCTGATTCGAACCAATCTCGAGTCCCTGGGTTACCGGGATCGCGCGCAGGTGCGCTGCGCCCAGGCCGACCGCTTTCTACGAAGATGCCGACGGCGTTTTCAGGTCATCTTCCTCGACCTGCCCTACGGCGCCGCCGAGATGGACCCGTTGCTGCGCCTCCTCGGACAGGGGATCCGGCTGGAAGAGGATGGACTCCTCGTGGTCGAGCATTCCCGCAGGCAGTCCCTCCCTTCGGCATGCGGCAACCTGGTCCGCTTCCGGAGCGTGCGACACGGCGACACCCTGATCACCCTTTACCGACACAGGGAGGTTCTCCTTCCATGAAAGGACCCGCGGTCTATCCCGGCACGTTCGACCCCATCACCAACGGCCACATCGATCTGATCCACCGCACCCTCCGGATCTTCGACCGGGTCATCGTGGCGATCGCCCCCAGTCTCAGGAAAGCCCCCTTCTTCACTGCCGAGGAACGCCTCGAGATGGCGCGTGAGGCGACGCGCGGCATGCGCGGGGTGCAGGTCGAGACGTTCGACGGGCTCCTCGTCGCATACGTGCGCCGGATGAGAGGCGTTGCGGTCATCCGGGGGCTGCGCGCCGTCTCGGATTTCGAATTCGAGCTGCAGATGGCCTTGATGAACCGCCGGCTGGATCACGCGGTGGAAACCGTCTTCATGATGCCCAGCGAGGAGTACACGTTCCTCACCTCCAGCATCGTCAAAGAGGTGGCCAGCGTGGGGGGATCGGTGAAGGGGCTGGTTCCCCCTGCAGTGGAGCGCCACCTCAAGGCAAGATACGGCAAAAAAACGCGACCGTGACCTGTGCCCGCGACGGGGAAATTCGAAATCCTAAATACGCAATCCTAAACAAGCCCCAATGACCGAAATTCGAAACTTTGAAATTCGCATTGTGAATTTGTTTAGGATTTGGATTTTACAGTAGCGGGTCCCTGTCACGATCTGAGGTTTCCGGGGCCTCTCGGCCCGTCAGCGCCTCGTAGGTCTCCCGGGCCAGAATCTCCTCGGGTTGGACAGGCAGCACGCAGACCTGCGTGGGCGCAAGGGGATTGCTGATGACCCCCTCCCCTCGCGTCTTCGCGTTCTTCGTCTCATCGATCGCGATCCCCATGAACTCCAGGCCGGAGCAGACCCTCTCGCGGATCGCGGGATGCCGCACCCCCGTCTCGCCGCTGAACACCAGCAGATCGGCTCCACCCAGCATCCCCGTCTGGGCGGCCACCTCCCGCCGGACGCGATGGACGAAGAACCGGAGGGCCAGTTCGGCCCGCTCGTTCCCATTCTGACTGGACGCGAGGATTTCCTCGATCATCCCGTTTCCGCCCGCGATCCCCCGCAACCCCCCCCGCTCCCGGAGCAACCCGCGCATGCCGGCCGGATCCACGCCGAACCACTCCTCGCTGAGGAGCTGCAGGAAAACGGAGGGATCAATCGTCCCGCACCCGGTGGCGTTCGCCAGCCCCTCCCAAGGAAGGAAACCCGTAGAGGCTTCCACCGGCGCGCCCTTTGCCGTTGAGGCAACGCTGGCCTCCTCGTCGAGATAGCACGTCACGACGTTGAGATGCTCGATTGACTCCTCGAGCAGGCGCGCCCCGCGCCGGGCCAGGTCGCGGTGGATCGGGCCGTGATACCCGTAGCGGCGGAGGCGGCCGCGCTCGTACAGCTCATACGGCAGGGCATACAGGACGACATGCAGAGGGAGGCGACTGAAATAAGCCGTATCGAAGACGGCTATCTGAGGGATTTGAGGGAGCAGCCGTTGGGCGGCCACCACGGCTTTCAGGTTCTCGTACAGGGGGAGGGGGGTGTATTGGACCATCTCCATGAGGCGCAAGAGGTCTTCGGTGCGGATCAAGCGGGATCCATCGAACGCCTCTCCCCCATAGACGATGCGATGGCCGACCCCTTCAATCTCGGAGAGGGACTGAAGAGGCCCCTTGCGGCGATCCGTCAGGGTCTGCAGGACGACTTCGAGGGCGCGGCCGTGGTCCAGGATCTTGCGCCGGAGCGTCAGCTTCCCTTTTTCCGGACAAGCGTGTCGGAGAATGGCTCGCTTGGCTCCGATCCGCTCGACCCTTCCCTGGGCCAGGGGTCTCCCCTCCGGCATGACGTAGAGGTCGTAGCGAAGCAGACCCGGCTCCGCATGGAGCACCAGGATCGTCACGCGTTCATCTCCCTTCCCACCCCTCTACTTACAAACGCATTCCTGTTTGTTCCACGCAGCGGGTGGCGCTGCCCGGAGGCCCTCCCCGCACCGCCAGTCCCGCTCCGAGCGGGATCGGCGCCCTTCGATGCACCCCCCCCCCTCGCCCTCCCCCCCTCGAGGGGGGAGGAACAAGGTGGGGGGGGCGATTTAAGCCCCGCCGTGCTCCGGGGGTCCGGCCGCGCGGGCGGGGGGCCACCTATCGCTGCCACCCGCCCCGGAGACCGATGCCGCACGGGGAAGTGGGCAGCGACAGGACCCGCTGCGGTCACATGAGTCAGCACGTTTGGATTAGTCTACTATCGTAGTAGACTTCAACAAGGTAGAGCCCGTCCGGAGGAGCCGTGGGACCGGCCAGACGGCGGTCTTTCGTGGAGAGAATCTCGCCTACAGCGCCGGGACGCAGACGCCCGCGGCCGACCTCCACCAGCGTTCCCACGATATTCCGGACCATCATCCGTAAAAACCCGTCCCCCTCGAACCCGCAGCGTATGAGATCTCCCTCGACCGCAAGGTCGGCCCTCCGGAGCGTCCTGACAGGGTGCTTCGCGCCGCAGCCGGCTGCGCGGACGGCCGAGAAGTCATGAGTGCCCAACAGGAGCGCGGCCGCTTCACGCATCGCCTCGACTTGTAAATGCCAGGGAACCCACCATGCCCGCTTACGGAGGAAAGGGGAGGGAATCGTTCGAGCGAGGATATCGTATCGGTATAGTTTCCCTGTCGCCCACCGCCGGGCGTCGAACCCTTCGGGGGCTTCGCGCACCTCCCGCACCACGATATCAGGCGGCAGCAGGGCATTGAGGGCGCCCTTCCAGGCTTCCGGAGAAAGCCGCCGCGCCGTGGCAAAGCTCACGACCTGTCCCAGCGCGTGCACTCCCGCATCCGTCCGTCCCGCGGCGACCACGCGGGTAGGCGCGCCGGTCAGCCGCTCCAGCGCCTCCTCCAACACGCCCTGGAGGGTAAGGCCTTGGGATTGCGCCTGCCATCCGTGAAAGCGGCTCCCCTCGTATTCGAGAGTCATGCGGAACGTCGGCACAGCCCGTCGCGGGACGCCTGAGCGAGAGGTTGCCGGGGATTACCCTACCCCGTACAACAGTCCCGCCAGAAGTCCTGCCCCCCCGAGCGTCGCCCACTCCACGGAACGGAACCTGCCTAAGGGAGCCTGTCCGGCGAGGGCCTTTCCTTCCGTCATCGTTCCCGCTTCATTCCATGCCCACCGGACGCTCTCGGCGGCGAATCCTCCGATCCGCGCCATCATGCCGCCTTCCGCATCGCCTGTCTGACCGGTCTGACCTGTCGGACCAGAGGAGATCGCGGGGGGCAGGGAGCGGCTGATCCGGACCAGAGGCGGAAGCAACCGGATCGTCAGGGCCAGGACGAACAACCCTTCGCTCACGGCGCACACTCTCCGAGCGAGCGGGCCCAGGAACCAGGTGAGAGCCGCAAAAACCCGATCCGGCGGCGTCGTCCGGGCCAACAGGAGGGAAAGGAGGAGGAGCGCCAAAATCTGAAGTCCCATCCGGACAGCCTGGTCTGCTCCTTCATAGGTCGCGTTCAATCCCCCCCAGGGAAAGTGCGGGAGGGAGCGGCCGGGCGTCAACAGGAGGTGAAAGAGGCTGAGCGGGAGCAAGAACCCCCCACAGAACATGGCGAGGCGCCGGAGCAGCCGCACGGGTGACCCGTCCACCACCAAGGCAGCCCCCAGGGTCAAGAGCAGGAGCGCCGCAAGCAGTTCCACCCGTTGCACACACCACAGGGAGGCGCTGAGCATCAGGAACGCGAGGAGTTTTGCCCTGGCATCAAGGGCCGCAATCCCAACGCTTGGAGGGGGCCCGGCCGCAGCGGTGTTGAATGGCGCCCTCATCGTTCGACGGCAGCGGTCTTGCCGGAAGCGGCGTATGCCTGGATCCCGCGAAAAAGGGCCTCAGCGACCTCCTGGCGATATTTTTCCCCTTTCAGGCGCTTTGCCTCGGCGGGGTTGGAGACGAAAGAGACCTCGGCGAGAATGCTGGGCATCTGGGCCCCGTAGAGCACCCAAAACGGTCCCTGCCGGACCCCTTCCGCATGGTGTGCCACCTGGTACCGCCGACCCAGTTGCTCCACCATCGCCTTTTGCACGGATTTCGCGAGCGAGAGGGACTCCTCTTTTTTCGCGTCGATCTGCTTGTCTTGCAGGATCAGCTCCCAATCGTTCAGGCGCTTCAGGGAGACGCCGTTTTCGCGGGCGGCGATGGCGAGCGCTTTCTGGTCATGGGAGTTGGTCAGGTTGAGGACATAGGTCTCGACCCCCCGGGCTGCGGGCTGAGGGCTGGCATTCAGGTGGATGGAGATGAACAGGTCGGCTTTCCGCGCGTTGGCGATGGCGGTCCGCTCGGGGAGTTCGAGGAAGACGTCTTCGTCCCGCGTGAGGATCGCTTCAACGTCCATCCGCTCCCGGAGGATCTTGGCCAGGCGCTTGGCGATATCCAGGGCGACCTCTTTTTCCAGCAAGCCGTTGGGGCCTTTGGCGCCGGTGTCCTTCCCCCCGTGGCCCGGATCGATCACGATCCGCCTGACGGGGGGCGGGTCGGAGAGTGGGGCGCGTTTCTGCGGAGCATATGCGACGGTCTGAGCCTGGTCTCTCCCGACGTCCGTCGGGGCGGCCCGGCGATCGCCCCTTTTCGCGGGGGCCTTCGTCGCTTCCAGGGACGGCGGGGAGCCGGTTCCCGAGGGGGTTCCCCGAAGATCGATCACGATCCGGAACGGCCCCGCCTGAGGCGAGTCGAGCGTCGAGACTTCATAGCGCTCCACCGCTTCCAGGTCCAGGACGATCCGGGCAATGTGCGGAGCGAACTGGCTCGCCCGAATTCGCTTGACGATTCCGTCGTCGATCGCGATCGGCTCGCGGCGATCGATCACGGCGCCATGGAGGTCGAGGTAGAGACGGTCGGGATGGGAGAGGCGCCGCTGTTCGAACCGGACCGCGCCATCCAGATCGACGACCACGCGACGGGCGCCGGGCGTCGAGGAGTGGCGGATCTCACCCACCTGTTTCAGCGCCGCAGAAGGCTCGTCGAGCTGTGAGACCCGCAGACGCGCAGCGTGGACCTGTTTCCCCTTCGGATACGCCTCCAGATAACGCCGGTAGGCGGCCAGGGCCTGCTCGGGGTCCTCCTTCCGCTCATAGGCTTCGGCGAGAAGGAACAGGGCTGCCTCAGCCTCAGGATGGGAAGGGTGACGATCGAGGAGGCGCTGACAGGCCTCGACGGTCCGGTCGAGGTCTTCCGAATGTTTGTCTTGTTGATACCGCTTCCAGAACAGTTCGGCCCGACGGAACAGCGCCCGACTGATGAGGGAGGGATCGTCGGCTTTCTCCGCTACCGCTTCGTAACGCTCGAGGCAATGTTCCCAAAGCCGGCTGTCGGTCTTTGGGCCGTGGAGCCCCAGGTTGCGGCACTTCGCCTCAGCCTGTTGGAAGAGTAGGGATGCCGAGGGCGATTTGGCCAAGGCCTCCTGGACAGAACCCGGCCAGAGCAGACCGAGCACCACGACAGCCAGGAGGATTCTCTTTTGTTGATCCATCCGCCGGTTATCCCCCGTGTCTTGAGCTTTTGCTTACAACTTTAATTATAAGTACCTTATGTTTGAGGATTTGTCAACATGAAAACCGAAAATCGGTTTGACACCAACCGGAGGGTATGTTAAGGTGGGTGGCGTTTTCTGGAGATCAGGCCATGGCCCTTTCTGAGCGGATCACGCAGATACAACCTTCACCCACGCTACAGACAGACAGCAAAGCCAAAGCCCTGCGCAAAGCCGGCGTGGACGTGATCAATTTTGCCGCCGGTGAGCCGGACTTCGACACGCCCGCGCACATCAAGGATGCCGCGATCGAGGCTATCCGCGAAGGATTCACCAAGTATACGCCCGTTACGGGGATCGAGGATCTGAAAGAGGCCGTCCGGGAGAAGTTCGCACGGGACAGCGGCCTGCACTTTTGCCACGAGGAGATCATCGTCTCTTGCGGCGCAAAACATTCCTTGTATCTCCTCGATCAGGTCCTCCTCAATCCCGGCGACGAGGTCCTCATCCCCTCCCCCTGTTGGGTCTCCTACCCCGATCAGGTCCTCCTGCACGGGGGGCGGCCTGTCTTGATCCCGACGGAAGAACGCGACGGTTTCCTGCTGCATCCCGAGACGCTCCGCGCGGCTCTGACCCCCCGGAGCAAGATGCTGATCCTCAACTCCCCCTGCAACCCCACGGGGGCGGCGTACCCCAGGGAACGGTGGGAAGAGCTGGCGGCCGTCGCCCTGGAGCGGGGCCTCTGGATCGTCTCCGACGAGATCTACGAGAAGCTGACCTATGACGGATTCCGCCCCGTGAGCGTCGCCTCGCTCGGGCCGGAGGCGCGGGCCAGGACGATCACGGTCAACGGTCTTTCCAAGGCCTATGCGATGACCGGATGGCGGATCGGGTATGCGGCCGGATCGAAGGAGGTCGTCTCCGCCATGGGAATCGCCCAAAGCCAGAGCACATCCAACCCCACATCCATCGCGCAGAAAGCCGCCGTCGCGGCGCTCAGGGGCTCGCAGGCTTGCGTCGAGGCGATGGTAGAGGAGTTCGATCGACGCAGGCGATACATAATTGACCGATTGAACCGCATGGAAGGCGTCACGTGCCGCGTCCCGCAGGGCGCCTTCTACGCGTTCCCCCGCGTGGACCCCTATTTCGGGAGAGGGCGGAAGGGTCGGGCCATCCGGGGCTCAGTGGACCTCGCAGACTACCTGCTGGAGGAGTCCCACGTCGCGCTGGTGGCCGGCGCCCCCTTCGGCGACGATCGCTACCTGCGCCTCTCCTACGCCACGTCCATGGAGGAGATCACCAAAGGGCTGGACCGGATGGAGGCGGCCCTCCACCGGCTCCGGTAAGCGATCGAGGTGCGACTGCGACCAGCGAATCCATCTAGCGAGGAGGGGACACGATGAAACGCGTCTGCATCGGGTTGGCAGTGGTTGGGCTCATCTTGGGAAGCGGATTCCCCGCGCAGGCTACCGGTTTCCGCATCGGCGCTCAGGGCGGAGCGGCCATCGGGCAGGGGCTGGCCTTTACCGCCCAGGCGGACGACCCTACGGCTATTTACTACAACCCGGCCGGCCTCACGGAGGTGAAAGGCGCCCAGGCCGTCCTCGGCACGTCGCTCATCTCCATCTCCAACGAGTTCACCAACCCGCTCGGCCTGCGGGAGGAGGACCGCAACAAGCTGAACTTCCCCTCCCATCTGTATCTGTCGACAAACCAAGGCACGGGACCGTTTACCCTGGGACTCGGCGTCTTCACCCCCTTCGGGCTTTCGATTCGCTGGAGCGACACGGGGATCGCTCGTTACAACTCCACGCGCGCGGAACTCATCACGGTGGACGCGAACCCGACGGTCGCCTACCGGGTCAGCCCCCAGGTTTCCATTGCGGCCGGGCTGAACGTCGTCTATGCCGACGCCAAGATCGAGCGGATGGCTCCCATCCCCGTTGCGCCCGGCGTGACGGTGGATCGCAAACTCTCAGTCAAAGCGGACGATACGGGGATGGGGTTCAACCTCGGGTTGCAGTTCCGTCCCTCGGACCAGGTGCGGATCGGCCTGACGTATCGGAGCGAAGTGAAGTACGTTATGCGCGGTACGGCCGAGATCATCGGTGTCACTCCCCCGGCGAATGCCCACATCGCATTGAAGCTTCCCTCCGTCGTCACGGCGGGGATTGCCTATCGGGTGAACCCGCGGTTGACCCTCGAGGCGGATGTCGATTGGGTCGATTGGTCGACTTTCCGGTCTATCCAGCTCGTCACGGACAACCCGCTCCTGAACAACACGATCCCCCGGAACTGGAAGGACGCCTACTCGCTCCGCGTGGGAGGGAACTACCGCCTGGATGATCAATGGACGCTCCGCGCCGGATACTACTTCGACACGAGCCCCGTGCCAGACAACACCCTGGATCCCATGCTCCCCGATGCCGATCGTCACGTCCTTGCAGCAGGATTCGGCTATCGGCTGCGACAATGGAGTCTGGATGTGGGATACCTCATCCAGTTCTTACAGGAGCGGACGGCATCGGGGAGCATCAACACCCCCCCCTCCAACGGGACGTACGACTCCACCATCCACGTCCTGACGGCGTCGGTGGGCTACCGGTTCTGAAATAAGGCACGAGGTCAGAGCAACAGGGACTGAGGACGGAGGACGGAAACAGCGGCGTTTTCCGCAGTCCGCAGTCCTCATGACATAACCTAATGAAAGAAAGGAACCTGGACAAGCAGTAGATAGCCGTTGATGGCGAGCGCCGTCCCCAGAGCGGCCGCCGCGACGGCGAAGTAGAAGACCGGGCGCGATGCGGAGATGATCGCGATGGACGCCATCACGATGGCGATTTGAAGCAAGACCTCGGCATAGTCGAAATAAGGGTCCTTGCTCCGGTTCACGTCCCGCTCGTGCTCGAGCTTCCGGGCCTCCTGCTCGATCTCCTTTTTCTCGGATCGGTAGCGGGACTCCTCCTCGCCCATCTTCTTCAAGACGGCCTCGAAGTGCGCTCGGGCCTCGGGCTTCATCCCCCCTCCCCTCTCCTTCAGCGCCGCCTCGACCTGCACCTTTTGGCTCTTGTAGAGGTGCTCTCTGATGACCTTCGCCTGATAGTACGCCCATTGGTCGGCAGCCAACTGTTGGGCAAGGAGCATTTCCTTCATCGCGTTGTTCCCCCCCAGGGCGGCGATGGCGAGCGCGACGGCGAAGACCGCCGTGGTGAGCGCGACGCGCCTGGTGAATGTCTTCCCCTTCAACTCTTCGAGTTCTTCCGGATTGGGCAGTTCGACTTCAGCCATTGCACCCCTCCTTCTTTGACCTTGGACTTTGGACCTTGGACATCATCTTACCTTCAACACCATCCCTTCGATCAGGGCCCCCTCGAGTCCCACCTCGTTTCCCCAGATATCGTAGACTTTCTTTCCCGCCTCGACCTCTCCCAAGAGGCCCGACTGAATCAGGGCATGCCGCACCGTCATTCCCGGCAGGAGATCCAAGGCCTGACCGTTGACTTCCACCCTCATGGGGGATCCAATTCCCGGATTCTCCCCTCGACGGCCGGGGCGAGCGCCTTCCGGGTTCTGATCTCTTCGATCACGACGTCCCGGAGCCAGCGCCCCGCGTCGTTATAGAGGAGCCTCTCCCCCTTCATCGCCCCCCCGACGACCGCGAAATCGCCTGAGGCCCTCACGGCCTCTCCGAAGGCGCGATAGCCGTCCCCTCCGGCCGCCACGAAATCATTCGTGGCAACCGCGTACTCCCTCTCCGGATCCAGCGGCCGCCCCCCCACCCGCACCTCCCGGATCCGGGAGCCGGGCGGCGCGGATCGCGTAAAGGTGAACGCGATCCCCGAGACCTGGGGGAACCGGCCTCCCCCCTCTTCGACGGCCGAAACCCCGTGCTCCAGGGCTTCGCGAATCTGCCTCCCCGTCAGACGGACGGAGACGATGTAGTTGTCGAAGGGAAGGGCCGCGTACACGTCGCGGACCCTTACCTCCCCCTTCCTGATGCCGGTCCGAATCCCGCCGCCGTTGATGATCGTGGCGTCGGCCCCGGCGGCCTGGCGCATGACGTCCGCGATGAAGTTCCCCAGGTTCGTCTCCTGCTGCCTCACGCGCGCGCCGTCCAGGTCCACCGCGGCCTCTCCGATCCGCTCGGAAAGAAAGGCCGCCATCCGCTGCTGGTACTCCTCGACAATCCGAGCGACGGCCTCGTCCCTTCTCCCCAACGCGGGCTTGATCTCCGCCAGTTTCCCCTCGAAGGCGACGATCTTGCTCCCGTCCACCGTAAGGTCCAGGACCCCCAGCGCCTTCCCATGCTCCCAGGCCTGGACGACCAGGGTCTTGCCGATCGGAACAGGCTTCTCCACCTTGGTATGCGAGTGCCCCCCGACGATGACCGAGATCCCCGGGACGGCTTCGGCCAGGCGTCGGTCCTCGTGGTGGCCGAGATGGGAGAGGACAATGAACAGGTCGGCTTTTCCCTTGAGCTCCCGGAGGATCTGCTCGACGGTCCGGGCCGGCGGTGTGAAGGACAGGCCGGCGACGTTCTTCGGGTGCGTGGAGATCGGCGTCTCCTCGGTCACGACGCCGATGACGGCAATCCGGACCCTCTGGATCTCCCGTAGCACGTACGGTCGAAGGACTTCCAACCCCTCCACGTTCGCGCCGAGGACGGGGAACCGGGCCTCAGACACCCTGGCCTTGAGGGTCTCCTGGCCGAAGTCGAACTCATGGTTCCCCACGACCATGGCGTCAAAGCGCAACGAGTGCATGAGGGCAATGACCGAGGCGCCATGGGTCAGGTTCGCCCAGTTGTGTCCCTGGATCATGTCGCCGGCGGCCAGGAAGAGCGTAGGTTTCTCTTTTCTGAGACGTTCCGCCTCTGCCGCCAGGTAGGCCACTCCTCCAAGGACCTCCCCGGATCCCACCGGCTGATGGGGATCGACAAAACCGTGGAAATCGTTCACGTGGAGAATCCGGATCTCAACCGGCGCCCCCCACGCGAGGGAGAACGTGAGAAGGAGAAAAACGCAACCAAGGGATAGCACAAGCCGTCTATTCAATGGCATCCTCCTGCCTTTTCTGCCTACTGCCTACTGTCTACTGCTCTACGGAGGGACACAGATCGGCCAGCGCGCACTCGCCGCAGAGGGGTTTGCGCGCCTGGCAGACCTCTCTACCGTGGAGAATGAGGAGGTTCGTGGCCAGCGTCCATCGGGATGCCGGAAAGACCCGATTGAGGTCCTGTTCGATCTTGTCGGGGTCGTCCTGGTCGGTCAAGCCCAGCCGCTGGGCCACCCGGCGGACATGGGTGTCCACGGCGATAGCCTGCCGCCCGTAGGCGTTCCCCAGAACGATGTTCGCCGTCTTCCTCCCCACGCCGGGAAGCGCGACCAGGTCCTCCAGACGGTCGGGCACTTTCCCTTTGTATTTCTCTACAAGTAGCAGGCAGCAGGCCAGGATATTTTTCGCTTTCTGCTGAAAAAACCCCGTGGGGCGGATGGCGGCTTCGAACGCCCGGGGGTTTGCGTGGGCATAGTCGGCGGCTGACCGGTACTGCTTGAACAATGTCGCCGTGACGCGGTTCACCCGCTCGTCCGTGCAT
>JACRHK010000063.1 GCA_016217625.1 Nitrospirota bacterium | reverse complement strand
GATCCACGAGCGCCTGGGCCAGGCGCCGCACCGCCCCCTCTTCGGCCGACAACAAATACAGGGCCAGGCGCTGCGCCGTTTTCCGTCCCACCCCCGGCAAGCGCCTGAGCTCTTCGATCACGCGATCCAGTGCCTCCGTATTCCCCATCGCGTTCAGGCGAACAACCCCGGCAGAGGGAGGCCACCCGTGATCTTCCGCATCTCCTCGGCCATGAGCGCCTGGGCCTTGCGGAGGGCTTCGTTCGTCGCGGCGGCGATGAGATCCTGGAGCATTTCCCGATCCGCGGCCTGCAACACGTCCGGCTCGATCCGCACCGCAACGATCTCCAGCCGGCCGTTGGCCGTCACGGTCACCATCCCGCCGCCGGCCGAGGCCTCCACGGTTTTCCCGCCGACCTCTTCCTGCAGGAGCTTGAGCCGCTCCTGCATGGCCTGCGCCTGTTTCATCAAATCCCCGAATAACTTGTTGGCCACGATCTCTCCTTCTTCAACTATCGGCCCTCAGCGCTCCGCGTTCTGCCCTGGCGACGGATTTCGAGGATCCTCGGGAGGCCTGACCTCCACCACCTCGCCCTCAAAGAGACGAAGGGCCTGCTGCACCAACGGATCCTCCCGGGCCTCCTGCGCCAGGAGCCGGCGCCGCTGCGCACGGTTCTCCTCTTCATATTCCCGTGCCGTCTTTTGTCCTTCGCCGTTGCCTTCCAGAGAGACGATCTTGACGGCGATCGCCCTTCCCAGCCGCTCCTGAATCGCCCGCTCTAAGATCGCCCGATGCTCCGACCGGTTCACCGAGGCGACATGGATCTCCGGCACCCCCACGGTCCATGTCCCCTTCGCCATGCCCAGGAGCGCCCCCTGCTCAAGGAACGCCCCGAGAGAGGGTTTCTCCCGTTTTACCTGCCGGACGATCTCGACCCATTGCTGCGGGATCAGGGACTCCCCGATGGCCGTCGGGGCGATTGGTCCGCTCTCCGCGGGAGAGAGCGTCGCTTCCTGCGCGACAGGTCCTGGGGCTGGGCCCCCCGGAGGAGCCGGCTCCCTGCCTTGCCGGCTCCGTCCCGCCCCTCTCGGAGCGGGGCCGGCAGGCGGCATGACGCGATGCTCGGTCTCTGCCGGGGAGGAAGGGGAAGCGCCCCCCATCCGGCGGACCCCTTCCAGCACCTCCTGCAGGGAAGCCAGCGGAGGCACCTGGGTAGCGCGCACGAGCGCGATCTCCAACGAGAGGCGCTGGTGGGGCGACCAGCGGAGCTCCTCTTCCGCCCGCAAGAGCTGTTCGCAGAGGGCATGCAGTTCCCAAGGGGGGACCCGCTCCACCCTCTGGCGGTAGCGCCGCACTTCCTCGTCCGGGAGATCCAGGATCTCCTCGGGCCGTTCCACCACGCGGGCAAGGAGCAAGCGCCGCACATGCTCCAGCAGGGCGCGGCAGAACTGCCGGAGGTCGCGCCCTTCCTCCACCACCTCCTGCACAATGCCGAGGGCAGCCGAGGGGTCCCGCCCGAGGAGGACTTCGGTCATCCGCTCCAAGGCGGCCGTATCCTGCAACCCCAGGAGGCTCCGGAGATCCTCCACCCGGACGGCAGGCCCCCCGTAGGCCACGACCTGGTCCAGCAGGCTCAAGGCATCCCGCATGCTCCCGTCGGCCGCGCGCGCCAGCTCATAGGCCGGGGCCTCCGCCAGATCGATCCCTTCCGCCGCGGCGATGGCGCGCAGCCGGTCCACGATCTCCCGGACGGTGAGCCGCCGGAAGGAGAAATGTTGGCAGCGCGAGAGGATGGTCGGCGGGACCTTCTGCGGGTCCGTGGTGGCGAACACGAACACGGCGTGCGGCGGAGGCTCTTCCAGCGTTTTCAACAGGGCGCCGAACGCCTCGGCCGTCAGCATGTGGACCTCGTCGATGATGTAGATCCGGTAGCGGCCGCGCGCGGGGGCAAACTTGATCGCTTCCCGGAGCTCCCGAATATGATCGATCCCCCGGTTGGAAGCCCCATCGATCTCCTGGACGTCCAGAGACGTCCCCGACAGGATTTCCTGGCAGGAGACACAGGCGTCGCACGGCGTGGGCGTGGGTCCTTGGGCGCAGTTCAAGGCCTTGGCGAGGATCCGGGCCGTGGTGGTCTTGCCGACACCGCGGGCCCCGGCGAAGAGGTAGGCGTGGGCCACCCGTCCCCCCGCGATGGCGTTCCGCAGCGTCTGTACGACATGTCCCTGCCCCAACAGATCGTCGAAGCGTTGGGGGCGCCACTTGCGGGCCAGCACCAAGTATCCCATGACTCCCTTCGGCTCGCTGCCTGCCCCCGCCTGCCGCGGGCAGGGGCAGACAGGGCTGTAAAAGTTCCCCTTAGCCCGGGCGCCCCTGCTGCACACGGACGCATCGCGTACCGTTGCTTCCTTCCGGACCTGGCGGGGTTGGCGGCCTCCCGTTGCGCAGGACCCGAGCTAAGAGGAAACGATAAAGCATTCAGCGTTCAGCCATCAGCTTTCAGCTAACTTCTGCGTGATGGACCTGACGGCTGATAGCTGACCGCTGACGACTGACCACTACCGACTGTTTTTCTGGCGGAGAGAGTGGGATTCGAACCCACGAGGCAGCTTTTGACCGCCTACACGATTTCCAGTCGTGCACCTTCGGCCTCTCGGTCATCTCTCCAAAAAATTCAGTCAAAAGTCAGGAGTCATTAGTCAAGAGTGGAAGGGAAAAAACAACGCTTGTATTTGATGCTTTGCCCTTTCACTCCTGACTCCTGACTTATGACTCCTGACTTGTTTTCTGGCGGAGAGAGAGGGATTTGAACCCCCGGTGGAGTTGCCCCCACACCTGCTTTCGAGGCAGGCGCCTTCAGCCGCTCGGCCATCTCTCCGTTCTAAGCTTTCAGCCCTCAGCGATCAGCCGTCAGCTTGAACTGATGGCCGAGAGCTGATCGCTTCCTCACGTCGCGCGGCAAAGAATGTCCGCAACCGTTGCCCGCACTCCTCCGCGAGCACACCCCCCGTCACCTGAGGAGCATGG
>JACRHK010000062.1 GCA_016217625.1 Nitrospirota bacterium | reverse complement strand
GAGGTGAAAAATTTTCCCCATGACCCCCTCGATTTATGGATTTTGAAAAGGGTGAGCATTGAAGAGAAGGAGAATTGAAAAGTGCAAAATGAACATTTCAAATTTGCATTTTGCATTTGCGAGGCGGTTCGATGGGGCGATTTCTGATCCGGCGGATCCTCTTGGCGGTTCCCGTCTTCTGGGTCGTGGTGACGATCACTTTCGTCCTCATGTACGCGGTTCCCGGCGGCCCATTTGATCAGGAAAAGCAGCTTCCCCCCGCCATCAAGGCGAACGTCGAGGCCCGCTATCATCTCGATAAACCGCTCTGGCAGCAGTACTTCCTCTATCTCAAGGGGATCGCTACGGGTGACCTGGGTCCCTCGTTCAAATATCTTCACAGGAACGTCAATGACATCCTCCGCGAGACCCTTCCCGTTTCCGCCTGGCTCGGGTTCTGGGCGCTCCTCGTGGCGGTTGTTGGAGGGATGACGCTCGGCATCCTTGCCGGCGCCTACGCGGGGAGCTGGGTGGATCGGCTGGCCGTGGGCCTGGCCACGCTGGGGATTGCGCTGCCCAGCTTCCTCCTGGGGGCGCTCTTCATCTATCTCTTTGCCCATCTCCTCCGCTGGTTCCCTCCGGCCCTCTGGGAGGGGTGGCAGCATCTGGTCCTTCCCGCCGTTGCCCTGGGGATCGGGCCGGCGGCTTTCCTTGCCCGCCTGGTGCGTTCGGGGATGCTGGAGGTATCAAGAATGGATTTCGTCCGGACGGCCAGGGCCAAGGGGGCTTCGGAGGCGCGGGTCATTCTCGTCCATGTCCTCCGGAATGCCCTCATCTCCGTGGTGACCTTGCTGGGCCCTCTGGCGGCGGCGTTCATTACCGGCTCATTCGTCATCGAATATCTCTTCTCGATTCCCGGCATGGGGCGTTACTTCGTCACGGCCGTCGTGAACCGCGACTATCCCCTCATCATGGGCGTCACGCTCGTCTACACGATCTTTCTCTACGCGGCCAACACGCTGGTGGATCTCTTGTACACCTGGGTGGATCCGAGGGTGAAGGTGGAGTAGGAACAGTGAATAGTGAATAGTCAATAGTGAGACGCAATGACCATCTGGCATGAATTGACCCGCAACCGCCTGGCCCTGGCGAGCCTGGCGCTGCTCGGCCTCTTCGGCCTGCTGGCCCTGGCGGCCCCCTGGATGGCGCCGTATCCCTACGATGCGACGGATCCCGCGCGCCTGCTCGAAGGTCCTTCGTGGGACCACTGGCTCGGCACGGATCGCTTGGGCCGGGATCTCCTCTCGCGCCTCCTCTACGGGGCCCGGTTGTCTTTGGCCGTCGGGATTGTCACGGCGGTGGGCGCGCTCCTCATCGGGACCACCTACGGAGGGGTCTCAGGTTACATCGGCGGACGCTGCGACCAGGCCATGATGCGCGTCGTGGATGTCCTGTATGCGCTACCCGACCTGCTGGTGATCATCCTCCTTACCGTCTGGCTCGGTCGGAGCCTGGGGTCAATCCTCCTGGCGATGGTCCTGGTGAGTTGGGTCACAGTGGCCCGGATCGCGAGAGGGGAGGTGCTTGCCGTGCGAGAGCTCCCCTTTGTGGAGGCGGCGCGGGCCCTCGGCGCGGGGCATGGCCGCATCCTCCTCCGCCACATCCTTCCCAACATCTGGGCGCCGCTGCTGGTGACGCTCACCGTGCGGGTTCCTTCGGCGATCCTCTTAGAGTCGACGCTCAGCTTCCTCGGCCTGGGATTGGCTCCTCCCTTCGCGAGCTGGGGCACATTGGCCAACGACGGGTGGACGGCGCTCCGGTTCTATCCTCACCTCATCCTGGCGCCGGGCGCGGCGATCTTTCTGACGGTCATTTCCTTCAACTTTCTGGGCGATGCGCTCCGTGACGCACTGGAGCCGACTAGGGGTAGGACAGCAAGATAGTTAGAATGGATGGCTGGTTGGTTTATAGCCATCCGGCCATCCAAAACCTGCCGATACCTTGACGGGCACGCGGGGGCATGTTACGATTGAACATTTTCTGAAGGAATAGCAGAGGAATCATGCGAAGAACTCATTATTGCGGCGAGCTGAGACGGGGGCATGCGGGAGCGCGGGTGACGCTCTGCGGCTGGGTGCATCGGCGGCGGGACCACGGCGGGCTCATCTTTATTGATCTCCGAGATCGTGAGGGTCTCATCCAGGTCGTCTTCAACCCAGCCGTGGATACACAGACCCACGCCCTGGCACACGACCTTCGGAGCGAATACGTCATCGAGGTAAGCGGGACGGTGGCGGCGCGTCCTGAAGGGACAGTGAATCCGAACCTTCCCACGGGAGAAGTAGAAGTCGCGGCCTCCGCGCTCACGGTTCTGAGTGAGGCCGAAACGCCCCCCTTTGAGGTCGAAGGTGAGGCCGAAGTGGGGGAGGCGCTCCGGCTCAAGTACCGTTATCTCGATCTCCGCCGGCCTTCGCTCCAGCGCATCCTCCGCCTGCGGCACGTGGCCGCCCAGAGCATTCGGGGGTTCCTGAACGCGCGAGGGTTCATCGAGGTCGAGACCCCCATGCTCACGAAGAGCACGCCCGAGGGCGCCCGCGACTACCTGGTTCCCAGCCGCGTCAACCCCGGGGTCTTCTACGCCCTCCCCCAGTCGCCCCAGCTTTTCAAGCAGATACTTATGGTGGCGGGTATTGATCGTTACTACCAAATCGCCCGTTGCTTCCGGGATGAGGACCTCCGGGCCGACCGCCAGCCGGAGTTCACGCAGATTGACCTGGAGATGTCGTTTGTGGACCGGGAAGACATCTGGTCTTTGATGGAGGAGATGCTGGTTGCGGTCTTCAGGGAGGCGAGCGGGATTACCGTGGCCACGCCCTGTCCCCGGATGTCGTACGCCGAGGCGATGGCCCGCTTTGGCACGGACAAGCCGGACACCCGCTTCGGGATGGAGCTGGCGGACGTGGGGCCGCTCGTGCGCGGGGCGGGTTTCAAGGTCTTTGCTCAGGCCCTGGAGCAGGGCGGGGAGGTCAAGGGGATCTGCGCGCCGGGGATGGCCGGCGCCTCCAGGAAGGAGCTGGATGACCTCACGGAGTTCGCCAAAGGGTTCGGTGCCAAGGGCCTGGCCTGGATGAAGGTTGCGGCGGAGGGGATCGACACACCCATCACCAAGTTCTTCAAGCCTGAGGAGGCTTCGGCCATCGTTCATGCGATGGGAGGCAAGTCGGGCGATCTCCTCCTGTTCGTGGCAGATAAGTCTCCTATTGTCGCCGAAACCTTAGGCAGACTCAGGCTGCACCTGGCCGGGAAGCTCCGACTCATTCCCGAAGTCCGCTATGATTTTCTCTGGGTGACGGACTTTCCCCTGCTTGAGTACGATGAGGCCGAGAAGCGGTACACGGCCATGCACCACCCCTTCACGGCGGCCATGGACGAGGACATCCCGCTGTTGGAGAGCTCCCCGCTCAAGGTCCGGGCGAAGGCGTATGACATCGTCCTCAACGGGACAGAGATCGGTGGAGGTTCTATCCGGATCCACCGTCAGGACCTCCAAGAGCGGATGTTCGAACGGCTGGGGATCGGTCCCGAGGAGGCGAAGGCGAAGTTCGGCTTCTTACTGGAGGCCCTCCAGTACGGCGCGCCGCCCCACGGCGGGATCGCCCTGGGCTTCGACCGCCTGGTGGCCATTCTGGTCGGGGTGGAGTCGATCCGAGACGTCATCGCCTTCCCCAAGACGCAGAAGGCCGTCTGCCCCCTCACCGACGCCCCCTCGCCCGTCACCCGCGATCAGCTCAAGGAACTCCATATCAAGATGGATCTGTAAGCTGGATCAAGGTATATTCCCGCCGGTGTGGTGTTTGCTGACAGAATCCACGACATCCTGAAGGCTTACAAGCACATCCAACAGGTCCTGGGCTGACTGATAACGGCGCTCAGGAGATTTCTCTAGGAGGCGGAGGACAACGGCTTCGACCTCTTGAGGAATGTCTGGGCGCAGAACTCGGAGGCGAGGGGGTGAGCTTTCCCGGTGTTGGCGGAGAAGGCGCCAGAAGTTGTCTCCTTCGAACGGGAGCCTGCCAGTCAACATCTCAAAGAGCGTCACGCCCAGGGAATAAAGGTCTGATCTTGCATCGGCCCGTCCTCGGGTAACCTGATCAGGTGCCATATAGGCCGCGGTACCCAGGAGGGTTCCATGGTCCGTATCTCCCTTGCGCCAAGTTGCCTTGGCGACGTCAAAATCCATCACCACTGCCTGATTCTCTCTAGTAAGCATGATGTTTTCAGATTTGATATCTCGATGGATGACCCCATGGTTATGTGCGTAGATGAGTGCCCTGGTCACGGCGCGCGAAATCTCGATAACCCGAGAAACCGGCAGGACCGGTTGCTGATTCAGGATCTGTCGTAGCGTTATGCCGTGCAGACGTTCCATGGCCAGATAGGGCGTCCCATCTGCGTACCCGGATCCCAGTACGCGAATGATGTTGGGGTGGCTCAGGCTCTCCCCGATCTTCGCCTGGCGGAAAAGGCGGGCCAGGTATTTCTGATCGTTCCGCCACTCAGGTTTCGGAATTTTCAGGGCCACCACCTCTTCCGAGCCTTTCTGAACGGCTTCGTATACATCGGTCATGGTTCCGCTTCCCAGCAGCCGGATGATTTGGAATGGCCCCAAGCGAGTTTCTGTCTCGCTGTCCTGAGCCTCTGAGACCGAAATGGCTTGCTCAGCTTTTTCTCTTGAAACCCACCGGCGGGCGAACACGACCGCAGGGGAGCGCATGCGGCGAAGGTAGACGCGACAGCGAGAAAAGATTGCGCGGAGCTCCTCCCCATGGCGCCAAAGCCACAATCCCAATGCGATCAGCGCCGCGAGCTCAAGTAGAACCACTATG
>JACRHK010000060.1 GCA_016217625.1 Nitrospirota bacterium | reverse complement strand
TGCCTTGCGGTGGGCAAGCACGGCCTCGAGTGTCGGGCCGTATTTTTTCTTCAGCCGTCCCAACGCGTCCAGCCGGTCCTCCAGGAAGGCCAGGCGCTGGGGGTCGGCCGCCAGGCCCGCGGCGTACTCACGCAGGGCGCGCACCACCGTATCGATTTGGGCCGCGGCGGATTCCAAGAGGGGAAGGTATTCGGCCAATCGGGCGTCCACGGCAGCCGCCTCCTGGATCCGCCGGTGTACGCCCTGGATCTCGCCCAGGACGGCCGACGGCGCCCCATGGAGCCGATCGAGGGTTTCGTGGACGTTCCCCAGGAGGCGTTCGGCATGGGCCAGAACCCGGCGCTCCTCTTCCGCCTCCTGGTCCTCGCCGGGACGCGGCGCCGCGGCGTCGATCTCCTGTCGTTGAAACCGGAGGAGATCTTCCCGTTGGGTCCGGTCCCGTTCCTCCTGTTGCAGGGTGTTCAGCAGGCGGCGCTGGGCTTCAGCCTGGGCGAGGTGCCGCGCGACGGCCTCGCGCTCTGCGTGCAGTCCGGCGAAGCCGTCCAGGAGGTCGAGGAGATAGTCGGCGGAGAGGAGTTCCTGCTGTGCGTGTTGGCCGTGGATGTCGGCCAGGTGGCGCCGGATCTCGTGAAGGAGGCCTGCGGGGACCGGGGAGCCGTTCAGATAGGCGCGGCTCTTGCTGCCCCGGCTGACGATCCGTTTGAGAAAGAGGTCTTCCCCCTCCGGAAGCGGGGCGCCCCGCTCCCCGAGCAGGGAGCGGAGTAGGGCGCCGCCGGCGCTGTCCAGGGAGAACACCCCTTCGACCGTCGCCTCCTCGGCGCCTGTCCGGACCAGCTCCGCCGTGGCCCGATCCCCCAGCAGGAGCCCCAGCGCCTCCACGATAATCGATTTGCCGGCCCCCGTTTCTCCGGTCAGGGCGCTGAGGCCGCTGTCGAAGGCGAGATGGGCCTCGTCCACGATGGCGAGGTTGCGGAGGTGGAGTTCCTTGAGCATACCCTGGGACCCCGACCTTCGGGGCCGCATGGGAGTGGGAAACAACGGATAGTGGTTAGCTGCTCAAGATCTGGTCGATCTTCGACTTGAGCTGACTCTTGCCCACGGCGCCGACCACCTGATCCGCGATCTGTCCCTTCCGGAAAAACATGAGGGTCGGGATCCCCATGATCCGATAGCGCCCGGCGATATCCGGGTTCTCGTCGGTGTTGAGCTTGAGCACTTTGAGCCGTCCCGCATATTCCTGGGCGAGTTCTTCGACGATCGGGGCGACCATCTGGCAGGGTCCGCACCACACGGCCCAGAAATCCACGAGCACGAGCCCGCTGTCCTGGAGCACCTCCCGCTCCCAGGAGGCGCTATCGACCTTCACTGTTGTTCCCATGCTGAGATCCTCCCTCGTCTGCCAGTGAGTATTCTAGGGACTTTCCCGTTTCCTGTCAATCCTAAACGCCGGAAAAAAAGGCCCCCCCGACGGCCGTCGGGGGGGCCTGGTCTTGATTCCTCAGGACGGGTTAATACATCCCGCCCATGCCGCCGCCGCCACCTGGCATCGGCGTCTCCGACTTCTCCTCCGGGATCTCCGCGACCATCACGGAGGTCGTGAGTATCAGGGAGGCGACGGAGGCTGCGTTCTGGAGCGCGAAGCGGGTGACCTTCGTGGGGTCGATGATCCCCGTCTGGAACATGTCGACGATCTGCTCCGTGTTGGCGTCGAACCCCATGTTCGTTTTTTCCTTCTTGATCCGCTCCACGACGATGGAGCCCTCGAGGCCGGCGTTGTTGACAATCTGGCGGATCGGCTCTTCCAAGGCCCGCTTGACGATCCCCACGCCGATCTGCAGGTCTCCCCCGAGCTGGAGCTTCTCGAGCGCAGGGATGCAGCGGAGGTAGGCGACGCCGCCGCCGGGGACGACCCCCTCCTCGACGGCCGCGCGCGTCGCGTGCAGGGCGTCCTCCACGCGGGCCTTCTTCTCCTTCATCTCGGTCTCGGTGGCGGCTCCGACCTTGATGACCGCCACGCCGCCCACCAGCTTGGCCAACCGCTCCTGGAGCTTCTCGCGGTCGTAATCGGAGGTGGTCTCCTCGATCTGGGCCTTGATCTGCTTCACCCGGCCCTGGATCTTGGCCGGGTCGCCGGCCCCCTCGATGATCGTGGTATTGTCCTTGTCGATGGTGACCTTCTTGGCCTTGCCGAGGTCGTTGAGCTTGACGTTCTCGAGCTTGATCCCCAGGTCTTCGGAGATCACCTGCCCGCCGGCGAGGATCGCGAGGTCTTCCAGCATCGCTTTCCGCCGATCGCCGAAGCCCGGCGCCTTCACCGCGGCGCAGGCAAGCGTCCCGCGGAGCTTGTTCACCACGAGCGTGGCGAGGGCCTCGCCCTCCACGTCCTCGGCAAGGAGGACGAACGGCCTGCCCATCTTGGCGATCTGCTCCAGGATGGGGAGGAGGTCCTTCATCCCGCTCACCTTCTTCTCGCAGATGAGGAGGTAGGGGTTCTCGAGGTTGACCTCCATCCGCTCGGCGTCGGTGACGAAGTAGGGGGAGATGTACCCCCGGTCGAACTGCATCCCCTCCACCACCTCCAGGGAGGTGGTCATCGCCTTGGCCTCCTCCACCGTGATGACGCCGTCCTTGCCGACCTTCTCCATCGCCTCGGCGATCAGCTCCCCGATGGCCGTGTCGTTATTGGCCGAGATCGTCCCCACCTGGGCGATCTCTTTCTTCTCCTGCGTCGGCTTGCTGATCTTCTTGAGCTCCTCGACGACGACCTCCACGGCCCGCTCGATCCCCCGCTTCAGGTCCATGGGGTTGGCCCCGGCCGTGACGTTCTTGGAGCCTTCCCGGAAGATGCTGAAGGCCAGAACGGTGGCCGTCGTGGTCCCGTCCCCCGCCACGTCGGAGGTCTTGCTGGCGACCTCGCGGACGAGCTGGGCCCCCATGTTCTCGTAAGGGTCTTTGAGCTCGATCTCCTTGGCGACCGTCACCCCGTCCTTGGTGATCGTGGGGGGGCCGTACTTCTTGTCGATGATGACGTTCCTGCCCTTGGGGCCCAGGGTCGCCTTGACCGCTTCGGTCAGGAGCGTGATCCCCTTGAGGATCGAGGCGCGGGCCTCATCGTTGAACTGCAGTTGCTTCGCAGGCATGCTGTCCTCCTTCGCTGCGACAGACCTTCGACCGCGGACGCTAGTGCCGAGCCGACAGGTCGCAGGTCTGCCGTCTCACGTTAGCCGTTAAAGATCCCCAGGATGTCCTCTTCCTTGATGATGAGGTGCTCGGTGTTGTCGATGGTGATCTTGGAGCCGGAGTACTTGTCGAAGAGGATGGTGTTGCCGACCTTCACCTCCTTCACCTCCGAGCCGACCGCCTCCACGACCCCCTTCTGCGGTTTTTCCTTCGCCGTGTCGGGGACGTAGATACCGCCGGCCGTCCGATCCATCTCCTCGCTGTAGCGCACAAAGACCCGGTCCTTCAGGGGTTTGAACTGCATCGCGGTTGTTGCCTTCCCTTCTGTCTTGCCTGCCATCAGTACCCTCCTTTCCTTTCCCCTTTTGACAACAAATAGGGCGGGTTAGCACTCGCCTCTCAAGAGTGCTAACTACTATAATCCTCCTCTCGGGGGGAGTCAAGGGGGAAATTTGCCGGAACGCGGGGGGATCAGTATCTGCCGGTGAAGGAGAAAAACGCGGCGATCTTCTCGTTGGTCTCCCGCAGGCGCTCCGAGAGCGTCCGGCAGAAGGTCCACAGGAGCTTGAAGGCCATCTCCTTGTT
>JACRHK010000059.1 GCA_016217625.1 Nitrospirota bacterium | reverse complement strand
TCTCCATAGAGCAGCAGATCCATGTCCAGCTCGCGGGGGCCTCCCGGCAGACGGTGTTTCCGACCGAGCGCCCGCTCGAGATCCCGACAATATGCCAGCAGCTCGCGGGGTGTGAGGGAAGTCGCCGCTTCCACCACCAGGTTGACGAACCAGGGTTGCTCCGCGACGCCGACGGGTTCGGTCCGGTACCACGAGGAGCGGCGCAGGGCGTGGAACGCGCGCTCTCCCCGCATGGCCTCCACCGCCAGGGCACAGGTCTCCAGTGGACCGCCCAAATTGGCGCCCAGGCCGAGATAGACCGTGGCGGCTCCTTCGATCCCGCTCCGAGCGGGACTCAGGACAGGTCCTTCGACGTTGCTCAGGACAGGGTCAGAACGCAAAGCGCACCCCGCTCAGCCTCCGCTTCACCTCGCTCAGCACCCGCTCTTCCTCTTCGCGGGTCGGGGCGACGAACGTGGCCGACAGACGGACATAGTGTCCCACGTCGTCCCAGGGCACGGTGGAGATCAGCAGTTCCGTGATGAGATGCTCCGAGAACTCCTCGGCGCTGGAGAACTGCCGACCCCCTTGGATCCCCTTGGGGATCGCCGTGTACAGAAAGAACCCTCCGCGCGGCGCCTCAGCCCGAAAGCCCGCCTCCCGGAGGATAGCGGCCAAGGCGCGGAGCCGCCGCTCGTACTTGGCTGTGGTCTCCTTCGTGATCTCCGGGTGGTTCAGGGCGTAGAGGCCGGCCTGCTGGATGGCCTTGAACTGGCCGGAGTCGACGTGGTCTTTCACGTGGGCATAGGCCGACACGAGCAGGGGGTTGCCGGTGACAAACCCCAGTCGCCAGCCGGTCATGTTGAACGCCTTGGAGAGGGAGTGGAGCTCCACGCCCACCCCCTTCGCGCCCGGCACGGAGAGGAACGACAGGGGCCTGCCGTCGAAGGCCAGGGCCGCGTAGGCCGCGTCGTGGACCACGGCGATTCGGTTCTCCCGCGCGAAGCGGACGACCCGCTCGAAGAACTCGGGCGTGGCGGTCCCTCCCGTGGGGTTGTTCGGGTAGTTGAGGTAGAGGACCTTGGCCCGCCGCTTGATCTCTTCGCTCAGGGCGTCAAGGTCCGGCAGGTAGTCCCGCTCTTCGAGGAGCGGGAGGTCGAACACCTCGCCGCCGTAGTAGCGGGCGTGCGTGGCCAGGACCGGGTAGCCGGGCGTGGTCATCAGGAGCAGGTCGCCGGGGTTAATCAAGACCGTGGCCAGCATGGCCAGGGCTGGCTTGGCTCCGATAGAGTGTACGACCTCCCGACCGGGGGCGATGCCGGGGACCCCGAAGACCCGCTCCATGTAGCGGGCCGCCGCCTCCTTGAACTCGGGGATCCCGTTGTCGGCGTACCCCCGATTCTCCCAGCGGGCCGTCTCCTTCTGCATGACCTCGACCACGCCGGGGGCCGCCATCTCGTCGGGCTCGCCCACCCCGAGGTCCAGCAGATCCTTGCCGGGATGGGCCTGGAGGGCGGCCGCCTTGGCGCGCTTGATCTTCTCGAACTTGTAGATCGTCGCCTCCTTGCCGAACCGGTTCCCTCCGATCCGCTCGGCGAGAAGACCCTGTAAGTAACTTTCTTCAGACATGGATAGTTACCCCTCCATTGCAAAATGCAAATTGCAAAATGAAAAATGCAAAATGAAAAATGCAAAATTGAGTTATTGATAATTTTACACCTTGCAATTTGCAATTTGCATTTTGCATTCGCCATTTAGACGACGACGTTCTTCAACGTCCCGATCCCCTCAATCATCACGGCCACGTGGTCGCCCCGCTGCATGGGACCGATGCCGGCCGGCGTGCCGGTCGCGATGACGTCGCCGGGCAACAGCGTCATGACCCGGGAGATGAAGCTCACCAGGCGCTCCACGGGGAAGACCAGATGGGCCGTGGTGGAGCGCTGTTTCAGCGTCCCGTTCAAGAAGCAGCGTATTTCCAAGCTTCCCGGATCCAGATCGTCCACGATGAAGGGGCCCAGCGGGGCGAAGGTGTCAAACGACTTCGCACGTGTCCACTGCCGGTCCTTATTCTGGAGGTCGCGGGCCGTCACGTCGTTGAAACAGGTGTACCCCAGGATATATTCCCGCGCGCGCTCCACGGGGACCGCTTTGGCGGCCCGCTTGATCACGACGGCCAGCTCCGCCTCGTAGTCGACCCGCGCCGCCATCTCCGGGTAGACGATCTGCCCCTCGGGGTCGAGGAGCGCCGTCGAAGGCTTCAGGAAGAGGATCGGCTCCTCCGGGACGTTGAGTCCCTGCTCCTCGGCGTGGTCCCGATAGTTGAGGCCGACAGCCACGATCTTCGAGGGGACGACGGGGGCCAGCGGCCGGACCAGCGCCAACGCGATCGGGCCGCCCTCTGGCCTCAGATCACCGAAGGGATCACCCGCCAGGGGCTGGACCTCTCCCTCCCGTGTCAGACTCCCATAGGCGACGGATCCGTTTTTAGCGTATCGAATCAGGCGCATAAGAAAGCGATCAGCGGTCAGCCATCAGCCGTCAGCATCCGGTTAGAAGCTGAATGCTGAAAGCTGATGGCTGAAAGCTTATTTCTTCAACCCCAACACGTCCGCCATGTCGTAGAGGCCGGGTTTCCGGCGCACGACCCATTGCGCGGCCCGAAGCGCCCCCCGTGCGAAAATGTCGCGGCTCAGGGCCCGGTGGGTCAGCTCCAGGACCTCACCCGGCCCGGCGAAGATCACCGTGTGCTCCCCGACGATCTCGCCGCCGCGGAGCGCGTGGATCGCAATCTGGCGGGCCGGCCGCTCGCCCGTCACCCCCTGACGGCCATAAACGGCCACGTCGTCCAGTTTCCATCCCAGCGTCTCGGCGAGGGTCCGGGCGAACAGGAGCGCCGTCCCGCTCGGGGCGTCCTTCTTCAGGCGATGGTGCGCCTCGACGATCTCCATGTCGTAGGTTTCTCCCAGCGTCCGGGCGGCGAGCCGGAGGGCCTCCGCCAGGAGATTCACGCCGATGCTCATGTTGGGCGAGAGCACGCAGGGCGCCGCCGAGGCGAGGCCCGCGATCTCGGCCCGTTGTTCGGCCGAAAGCCCCGTCGTGCCGATGACGAGGGCTTTCCGTTGCGCCGCGGCGAGCCGGCAGAGGGCGAGCGAGACCTCGGGCGCGGTGAAGTCGACGACCACGTCCCCGCGGCGGAGGACGGCGGCGAGATCCCCTTCGAGAGAAAGGCCGAGCGCGCCCCTCCCCAGCGTCTCGCCGAGATCCTTCCCAATCGCCGGATGACCGGGATGCTCCACGGCGCCGACCAGTCGGAAGCTCGGGTCCTCCAAGGCGAGCGCGGCGATGCGGCTTCCCATCCGTCCCGCCGCGCCGGTGACGATGAGGTTAATCACGCTCTGGCCTCCCAATGGTCGGCCATCGCGCATTGCAAAATGCAAATTGCAAAATGCAAAATGCAAAGTTAAGAACATGCAATCTCATTTTGAATTTTTCATTTTGCCTTTTGCATTGAGCCTGCGTTAAAGCAGCCCCTGCTCCCGCAGGACGGCCTCAAGCTTCTGCCGGTTGGCCTCCCCCATCGGGCAGAGGGGCAGGCGCATCTCGTCGGCGCAGCGCCCCATCATCCCCAGGGCCGTCTTCACCGGGATCGGGTTCGTCTCGAGAAACATCGCCCGGTTGATCGGCTGGAGACTCCGGTGGATCCGAAGGGCCTCTTTTCGGTCGCCGGCGTCCCAGGCGTCGATCAGGGC
>JACRHK010000061.1 GCA_016217625.1 Nitrospirota bacterium | reverse complement strand
CGCAGCCCCTTGCGCCGGTCCAGGAGATCCCGGATAAGCTGTTCTTCAAGATCGGCGAGGTGAGCCGCATCGTGGGGGTGGAACCGTACATTCTCCGGTATTGGGAATCGGAGTTCCCCGCGCTCCGTCCCCGCAAGAACCGATCGGGCCAGCGGGTGTATGTCAAGGCCGACCTGGACCTGCTCTTCAAGATCAAGCAGATGCTCTACCAGGATCGTTACACGATCGCCGGCGCCAAGCAACGGCTCAACGACAAGCAGAGCGTCCGCCCCAAGGCGCATTCCCGGCCCGGTCAGGATGCGCTGGAGAAAGTGAAGAAAAGTCTCCGCGAGATCCTCGAGATCATGGATCGGTACGATCAAAGATAGTGCCTGCCTGCTGACCCGACGTGGCGGGCCGGGCCTGTCTTCCCAACAGGCAGGGAAAAGAATTCTCGGGGCGTGGCGCAGCCTGGTAGCGTACTCGCTTGGGGTGCGAGTGGTCGCTGGTTCAAATCCAGTCGCCCCGACCAAATTACGGCATTAAGCCTTCAGCAGTCAGCTTTTAGCCTTAGGAGCGATCAGCATTCAGCATTCAGCCCAATTCAAGAGACGCATTCCATTCTTGCTGACCGCTGAGGGCTGATCGCTGACAGCTTCCCTTCATGATCATCCTCGTTTCCAACGACGACGGCATCTACTCGCCGGGCATCCAGGTCCTGGCAAAAGCGCTTCAGGAACTAGGTCGCGTTTACATCGTGGCCCCGGACAGGGAGCGCAGCGGGGCCAGCCACGCGCTCACGCTCCACCGCCCCCTCCTGGTGGAAGAAGTCCGTCCCCGGATGTATAGCGTCAACGGGACCCCCACCGACTGCGTCAACCTGGCAATCAACGGCCTGCTTCCGGAGCGTCCGTCCCTGGTCGTCTCGGGGATCAACCGCGGCGGGAACATGGGGGAAGACGTCACCTATTCAGGGACGGTCTCGGCGGCGATGGAGGGGGTGCTCCTCCGGGTGCCTTCATTCGCCGTGTCCGTCGCAGGCGAAGGGGACTTTCAGTTTGCCACTGCAGCTCATGTGGCGCTCCGCCTGGCGGGCCGCATCCTGGAGCCCCGCTCGGAGCGGGGCCGCGGCGAGCAGGGGCTGCCGCCGGGGACGCTTCTCAATGTCAACGTCCCCAATCTCCCCCTGAAGGACCTCAAGGGGATCCGCGTCACGCATCAGGGGAAGCGGCACTTCTCCAAAGGCGAGGTCCAGGAGCTGGTCGATCCCCGCGGGCGCCGGCTGTACTGGATCGGCGGGAACGGCCTCGTCTGGGAGCAGCGGGAGGGGTCCGACTTCGAGGCGGTCGAGGGGGGATGCGTCTCGGTCACGCCGCTCCATCTGGATCTCACCCACTACGCCGTGCTCGGGGAGGTGGAGACGCTGACCAAGGGGATGAAGCTGGAGTAGGGAGTAAGGAGTAGGCAGTAGGCAGTAAGCAGTAGGGAGTAGAAGAGATGGAGTTTTTCTGCCTACTACTTACTTCTTACTGCATACTTCCTTCTCCTTTGAGGATGAATACGAACAGGGCAGAGCGGCAGGCGGAGCGCGACCGGATGGTGGAGGAACAACTGGTCGCGCGGGGGATCCGGGATACACGGGTTCTCGCCGCGATGCGCAAGGTGCCCCGCCACCGCTTCCTCGATCCCCTTTACGAGGGCAGGGCCTACGACGACCATGCCCTTCCCATCGGCGAAGGGCAAACGATCTCCCAGCCCTATATGGTGGCCCTGATGACGGATCTTCTGGATCTCCGGCCCGAGGATCGCGTCCTGGAGATCGGGACGGGATCCGGATACCAGACGGCGGTCCTCGCCGAGCTCTGCCGTTGGGTCTATTCCGTGGAAAGGGTCGAGCCGTTGGCCGCTGCCGCGGAACGCCTCCTGACGGAGCTGGGGTATGCCAACGTGACGATCCACGTGGGGGACGGGTCGCAGGGTTGGAAGGAGCACGCGCCCTTTGACGGCATCCTGGTGACCGCCGGCGCTCCCGGTGTTCCGCCCTCGCTGGTGGATCAACTGGCGATGGGCGGACGGCTCGTTATCCCGATAGGGGATCGCACGATCCAGATCCTCTACCGGGTGGTGAGGGAGCCCGGAGGGATCCGCCGGGAGACGACGACGGGTTGCGTCTTCGTGCCCCTCATCGGAGCGGAAGGGTGGCGGATCGAGCGGGAGGTCTAGGGTTGCACGGTGCAAGGCTAAAGCCTTGCCCTACAGGGAGGCGCGCTCAGGGCACCCCTTCCCCTGAGGGCAATAGGCCGATTGTTGCGCGCGAACGCTCTCTGTTACAATATTTGTTATGGAGGTGATGTGCAATGCATCGGCACGCGTTGATCGTGGTGGACATGCTGAATGACTTCGTCCGCGAGGGGGCGCCGCTGGCGAAACGGGGGAAGCAATCCGGCTCCAAGCGGGTGCTCCGCTGCGACCGCTGTCATGGGGATCGCGTGATCCCCCGCGCAGGGGAGCCCGCCTCAGGCGGGTGCCCTTGCGGGGGAGCGTACCGGGATCTCCTGCTCCCCTTCGTGGAGGGGGGACGGGTGGTCCGGGATCTCCCCAAGGCGAAGGCCCTCCGTGCCTATGTCTTAGAGCAGTTGGCGCATCTGCCCCCCATACAACCGTTGGGGAAATGGGGGGTCTAATCATTGACGATTGACGATTGACGATTGACGATTGACGATTGACGATTGACTAATGACCATTGACTGGGGATAATGTAAGACCACATGATCAAGCTGTTCGAGAAAATGAAGGGCCTGGCGGGGAAACCCCAATCGGCTGACCGGCCGATCGTCATTTCGCCCGCGCAGGAGAGGCCCCGCGATCCGGCCGCTGTGGCGCGGGGATTGGGTCTTCCCTTTCTCAGTGCTGAAGACCTGGCGGGGAAGGCACCCGTGCTTCGGAACCTCCCCCTGAAGTTCCTGAAGCAGGCGCGGTGCTTCCCCCTGGAGGTGGAAGAGGACATGATCCGGGTCGCCATGGCCGACCCGCTGGATTTCTACGCCGTGGAGGCGATGGAGCGCGCCACGGGGCTCCGCGTGGAGATCGCCGTGGCGGAGGCCGAGACCATCGCGTCCGCTCTGGACGCCGGTGCGGGGGCTGAGCATTCCCTCGAGACGATCGTGGGGGAGATCCGGACGGATGAGTTCGGCCTCATCCGCGAGGAGGAGGACGTCGACCACCTCAAGGACCTGGCCTCCGAAGCGCCCGTCATCCGGCTGGTGAACCTGCTCATCTCCCGGGCGATCGAGCTGAGGTCCAGCGACATCCACCTGGAGCCGTTCGAGAAGGACTTCCGTATTCGGTACCGGATCGACGGGATCCTCTACGACTTCGAGTCGCCCCCCAAGCGGCTCCAGTCGGCGATCACCTCGCGCGTGAAGATCATGTCGAAGCTCAACATCGCGGAGCGACGACTGCCCCAGGACGGGCGGATGAAGATGCGGATCGGCGACAAGGAGATTGACTTCCGGGTGGCGACGATCCCTACGCTCTTCGGCGAGAGCGTGGTGCTCCGGATCCTCGACCGGAGCGGGATCTTCTTCTCCCTGGAGCACCTGGGGTTCCCATCCGACACGCTCGGCGAGTTCGAGGGGATGATCCGGAAGCCTTACGGGATCATCCTGGTCACGGGGCCGACGGGAAGCGGCAAGACGACGACGCTGTACGCCGCCCTGGAGAAGATCAACTCGACGGAGAAGAAGATCATCACCATCGAGGACCCCATCGAGTACCAGCTTCACGGCGTCAATCAGATCCAGGTGAAGCCCCAGATCGGCCTCACCTTTGCCAACGGCCTCCGATCCATCGTCCGCCAGGACCCCGACATCATCATGGTGGGGGAGATCCGCGACGCCGAAACCGCGGAGATCGCCATCCAGTCGGCCCTCACGGGGCATCTCGTCTTCAGCACGCTGCACACGAACGACGCGCCGGGCGCCATCACGCGGCTGCTGGAAATGGGGATAGAGGACTACCTGCTGGCCTCCTCCCTCCTGGGCGTCCTGGCGCAGCGCTTGGTCCGCGTCATCTGCCTGGCCTGCAAGGAACGCTATCTCCCCGAGGAACAGGTGCTGGCGGAGATCGGGCTCTCGGGCGATCGGGGCAAGCCCTTTTTCCGCGGCCGCGGATGCGAGGCGTGCGCCCAGACGGGCTACCGCGGCCGGATCGGCATCTTCGAATGGCTGCCCATGGGCGAGGAGGTCCGGAAGAGTACGCTCCAGCGAGCCGACGCGGGCGCCCTCCGCGAGCGAGCCGTATCGCTGGGAATGCGGACCCTCCGCGAGGACGGCTGGCAGAAGGTCCGCCAGGGCCTCACCACGATCGAAGAGGTCGTCCGGGTGACAAAAGAAGAGATGGTGTGACCGGCCGCGTCATCGGGACCGGTCTCTCCGAGAGGGGACGGAGAGGCCCAGGTGAGGGGAGAACTCCTCGGTGATGAGGAAGGTCGGCAGCCCGCGAACCGAGATGCGATAAGTCCGCTGCAGGAGCGGCGCTCCCGTGCTCAGTCCCAGGAGCGGACCCACGCTCCCCGCCTTCTTGATCTGGTATCCCAGCATTTCCCATGTGGTCTCCACCCGGTGCTCCTGGAGGATCTTCCCCAGGCTCTTCTGCGTCCCCAGCAGGGTATCCCTCACCTTGCCGTCGAGATGGTCGAGGGCGATGCGCGAGACGGCGTACAGGTAGGGCGCGCGGGTCTCGTGGCCGACAAGGAGGATCTCGCGGTCGAGGATCGCGGCCCCTCGGGGAAGCCCGAGCAGGGGAAGAGGACGCGCGAGCCTGCGCTGGGTCTGTCCGAGCTTCTCGAGATCCATCGGCTCCAGCAGGTAGGCCTCCAGCAGGTTGGTCACCGTCCCTTCCGCCGCGAGCAAGATTCGGGAGAGGGGGGAGACCACTCGGGGATCGAATTGGTGGAGATGCTTCTGCTTCCGTGGGGTCGACATGGCAAGAAAATGCTCTCGTCTCGTCTCTCTTGAGTATACGGGAGACGGCCTGCTCCGGCAATTATTCTCTGTGCTCACAGACAATGGGCAAGCGCACTTGCCTGTCCCCGCCCCGATGGACATCGGGGGGCAGACAGGGAGGCCTGCCCTACGAGAATCAAAACCGATTCGTGGGGTCTGACGTAGGGACCGCTCGAAGCGGCCTGAACCTCGTGAAACGCCCCGACACATGTGGGCGGCTACAAGAAGGGATGATCATTGACCCTTGCGTCATTCGGGTTTAACTTTTCGTAGGGTTGGGAGTCTAACCCTTGACAGATTCTGTGTTTTCAGTATACTAAAGAAATTTTAGTTCTGGAGACAGACATGCCGGTTTTTCTTTACAGGGCCCTCGATGCGCAGGGCCGGCCCGTGGAAGGCTCCCTGGAGGCCCGGGACGAGCGGGGGGTCGCGGAGCGGCTGCAAGGGATGGGGTACCTTCCCGTCCGGGTGGGCCTGCCGGGCGAGACGGTCGAGCGGGGGATCTCCGCTCCCTGGGGCCGCCGGCGGGTCAGCCGGAAGGACGTTCTGCTGTTCACACAAGAACTGGCGACCCTCCTGAGCGCGGGCCTTCCCCTCGATCGGAGCCTGCACATCCTTGTGGATCTGGCCGAGCGCCGGCGCTTCGGCGAGGTCGTGAAGGGGATCTTGGAAGCCGTGCGGGGAGGGAGTTCCCTGGCGGACGCCCTGGCGCGGCATCCCCGCGTCTTCTCTCCGCTGTACGTGAACATGATCCGGGCGGGGGAAGCCGGAGGGGTGCTGGAGCCGGTCCTGGTAAAGCTGGGCGAGTACCTCTCCGAGACGCAGGAGATGCGGGAGCATGTCGTGTCGGCCCTCATCTACCCGTTGCTCCTGACCTTCGTGGGCGGGGTCTCCATCGTGATCCTGCTGACGTTCGTCCTGCCGAGGTTTGTGGTCATCTTCGCCGGGTTCGGCCAGGCGATCCCGCTGCCGGCCCAAGTCCTCCTCGCCGTGAGCGGGGCGATGGTGCGGTATGGGTGGATCCTCCTCCTGGGGATCGTCCTCGGCGCATGGGTGTTCAGGGGATACATACGGACGGAGGAGGGGCGGCTGTGGTGGGACGGCCGGAAGCTCCGGATGGCCGTGGTGGGGGAGATCATCCGGAAGCTGGAGACGGTGCGGTTTGCGCGGACCCTCGGCACGCTGATTGCGAGCGGCGTGCCGATCCTCCAGGCGCTCAACATCGTCAAGGATGTCATGGGGAACGCCGAGATAACCCGCTCCATGAAGCGGATCTACAGCGGCATCAAGGAGGGCGAAGGGGTGGCCTTGCCCCTCAAGCGCAGCAACCTCTTTCCCCCCCTGGCCGTCCAGATGATCACCGTGGGGGAAGAGACGGGGCGGCTGGATGAGATGCTCTTGCAGGTCGCCGAGAAGTACGATCGCGATCTCCGGACGACGCTGAAGCGCCTGCTGGGGCTCCTGGAGCCGGTCTTGATTCTCGCCATGGGGTTGATCGTGGGGTTCATCGTGGTGTCGATGCTGCTCGCCATCTTCAGCATCAACCAGATGCAGTTCTAGAGGGGAGGAACCATGCCTGGGGCAGTGAGAAAACGCGTTGCACGTTCCACGTTGCACGAAGATCTTAACGTGAAACGTGAGACGTGTCACGTGATACGCGAAGCCGGCTTCACCCTCATCGAGCTGTTGGTCGTCATGT
>JACRHK010000057.1 GCA_016217625.1 Nitrospirota bacterium | reverse complement strand
CGATCAGGACGCGCTGCCACGGGGTGAGGTGGGCGTAGGTCTTCAGCAGAAGCTGCCGGACCCGCTTCTTGAGCTTCCGGATCTCCTCCGTGGGTTCCCCCTCGGGGGTCGCGAAGCGGCTGAGCTCCTCGATTTGCCGTTCCAGATCGGCGAGGGGTTTTTCAAAATCGAGATATTCAGCGGCCATGGCGTTCCCCCTCTCCAGGGGAGGAAGCTCCCAGGGTGACCACGCCCGCCCCGAAGGCCGCAGCGATCTCATCGAGGAGCGCGTCGGTGCAGGCCACGCGGAAGGCCTCCCCGAAGGCGATGAGCGTGGATCGCCTGTCGGGATGCACCAGGCGGAGGGTGCAGGGGCACGGACCCCGGTGGCGGAGGAGGATCTCCCGGAGGCGCACCAGGTCTTCGCCGGTCGTGCCGACCGTCTGGAGCGTGATGGAGAGGCGGTTCGTGGCGCGCTGTCGGGCTTCGCTCAGCAGGGCGATTTTCACGGCCTTGAGCTTGACGCCTTGCTCCGTCCGATCCGTGATTCCCGTGACCAGCAGGGGGGCGTCCCCGGTCAGAAGCGCGGAGGTCTGGCGGTAGAGGTCCGGGAAGACCAGGACCTCCACTGTCCCCATCAGGTCCTCCAGAAGGAAGGTCGCCATCTTTTCCCCTTTCCGCTTGGTGACCCGCTCGCGGAGTCCGTTGACGACGCCGCAGAGGGTCGCTTCCTTGCCGTCGGTGATCTCCTCGACGGCCAGCGTATCGGTCTGGGCGTAACGCCGAATCTCGGCTTCGTATCGGGCCAGGGGATGGCCGGTGATGTAAAAGCCCAACAGCTCGCGCTCCACGGCCAGGCGCTGGTGTTCCGGCCACTCGGGGAGGAGGGGATAGCTGACCGCTGACGGCTGACTGCTGACCGCTTCCAGTTGGAAAATAGTCTGTTGTCCGCGGGCGCGATCCTCGTGGAGCTTCGCCCCCTCTTCCACGGCCTGATCGAGGACGGCGGTGAGCTGGGATCGCTTCGCGCCGGTCGCATCGAAGGCGCCGCACTTGATCAGACATTCGATCACCCGCTTATTCACCTTCTGGAGATGGACCCTGCGGCAGAAATCGAAGAGAGAGTCGAAGGGGCCTCCGGAGACCCTCGCTTCCAGGATCGCTTCAATGGCCGAGTCGCCAACGTTCTTGATGGCGGACAGGCCGAAACGGATCTTCCCCTGCTCGATGGCGAACGCCTGCTCGCTGGCGTTGATGTCCGGGGGGAGCAGGGCAATCTCCATCTTCCGGCACGCGGTGGTGTAGCGGACGACCTTGTCGGTATTCTCCCGTTCGGAGGTCAGGAGCGCGGCCATGAACTCGACCGGGTCATGGGCCTTGAGATGGGCCGTCTGGTAGGCGAGCAGGGCATACGCCACGCTGTGGGACTTATTGAAACCGTAGCCGGCGAAGTGGGCCATCAGGTCGAAGATCTGCCCGGCCTTCTTCTCGGCGATCCCTTTCCGCCTGGCGCCCTCGAGGAAGGCCGCTTTCTGCTTGTCCATCTCCTCGGGCTTCTTCTTCCCCATGGCCCTCCGGAGGAGGTCGGCCTGGCTGGGCGTGAATCCCGCCAGCTCCACGGCGATCTGCATCACCTGTTCCTGGTAGAGGATGACGCCGTAAGTGTCTTTCAGGATCGGCTCCAGCAGGGGATGCTCGTAGCGGACAGGGGTCTGCCCGCGCTTGCGCTTCACGAAGTCGTCGGCCATCCCGCTCTGGAGCGGTCCGGGGCGGAAGAGGGCCACGAGAGCCACCAGGTCCTCGAAGACCGAGGGTTTCATCTTCATGGCCAGGTCGCGCATCCCGCTCGACTCGAGCTGGAAGACCCCGGCCGTCTCCCCCGAGGCGATGAGGGCGAAGGTCTTCGCATCGTCCGGGGGAAGGGTGTCCAGGCGGAGGGGATCCAGCCCCTGCTCGGCGCGCCGCCTGTTGATGTGACGCGCGGTCATCTCCAGCACCGTGAGCGTCTTGAGTCCCAGGAGATCGAACTTCACGAGGCCGATGTCCGCGATGTCGTTCATCGGATATTGCGTGACGATCACGTCCTCCGCCCGCGTGCCCCGATACAGGGGGACGTGCTCGATGAGGGGCTCCTTGGCGATGACGACGCCGGCCGCATGCGTGGAGGCGTGGCGGGTAATCCCCTCCAGGGCCTGGGCGAGCTCGATCAACTCGGCGATCTTGGGGTTTGAGCGAGCGGCCTCTTTCAGCCGTGGCTCCATCTCGAGGGCCTTCTCCAGCGTAATGCCCAGGACCTCAGGAACCCACTTCGCCACCCTGTCCACCTCGGCATAGGGGATGTTGAGCGCGCGCCCCACGTCCCGGATGGCGGCCCGCGCGTTCATGCTCCCGAAGGTGATGATCTGGCAGACGTGGTCTTTGCCGTACTTCTCCGTGAGGTATTGAATCACCTCGTCGCGCCGCTCCTTGCAGAAGTCAATGTCGATATCGGGGAGCGACACCCGCTCGGGGTTGAGGAACCGCTCGAACAGAAGCCCGTAGGCCAGCGGGTCGATGTCGGTGATCCGAAGGGCATAGGCCACGAGGCTCCCGGCGGAGCTTCCCCGGCCGGGACCCACAGGGATGCCCCGCTCCTTCGCGTAGCGGATGATGTCCCAGACGATGAGAAAATATCCCGCAAACCCCATCCGGGCGATGACATCCAGCTCCCGCTCCAGCCGCTGCCAGTACTGTTCCGGCACGAGCCCCTTCTTTTGGAGACGGCCCGCGCGCTCCAGGTCGTTGAGGCGCTCCTCCAGCCCCGTCCGCGCCAGATCCACCAGGTAGGCCTCCTTGCTCTGGTGCCCGGGGACGGCGTAGTGGGGGAGGTGGATCGTGTCGAACCGGAGTTCTACGTTGCACCGCTCGGCGATCCGCACGGTGTTGGCCACGGCTTCGGGGTGGGCCGCGAACGCCTGCGCGATCTCTTCCGGAGACTTGACATAGAACTCGTTGGAGGCGAAGCGGAACCGGTCCTGCTCCTCCAGGGTTGAGCCGGTCGAGATGCAGAGGAGGATCTCATGGGCCCGGGCGTCTTCTTTCCGGAGGTAGTGGCTGTCGTTCGTGGCGGCGAAGGGGATCCCGAGATCTTTGGAGATCTCGAACAAGCCCCTGTTCACCCGCGACTGCTCCTCCAGGCCGTTTTCTTGGATCTCGAGGTAGTAGTTCTCTTCCCCCAGCGCGTCACGGAACCAGCGGGCCGTCTCCCGAGCCTGCTCGTAGCGTCCTTTGAGCAAGAGCTGAGGCACCTCCGAGGCGAGGCAGCCCGATAGCGCCAGGAGTCCCTCGGCATGCTCTCTGAGGAGTTCCTTGTCGATCCGGGGGCGGTAGTAGAACCCTTCCATGTAACCGGCCGTGACCAGCTTGATGAGGTTCTTATACCCCTCGTTGTTGCGGGCCAGGAGGATCAAATGGTAGGAGGACTCCTCCTCGCGGCGGGCCTGCCCGTCCGTCCGGCGGGCGCTTTTGTCGAACCGGCTGCCTGGCGCCACATAGACTTCACACCCCAGGATCGGCTTGATGCCGGTCTTCACCGCCTTCCGGTAGAACTCGATCGCCCCGAAGAGGTTGCCGTGATCCGTCAGGGCGAGGGCCGGCATCCGGTACTGGGCGGCCAGTGCCATGAGCTGGTCGATCCGATTGGCGCCGTCTAAAAGGCTATACTGGGTATGCAGATGTAAATGTACAAAATCAGCGTGCATATTGTGTAGTTTACCCGATTTATCAAGTATATTAAGCCCTGATTTATCAGGTACATTAAGCCCTGATT
>JACRHK010000008.1 GCA_016217625.1 Nitrospirota bacterium | reverse complement strand
GCGTCTTTGACGTTGTGGGCGACGAAGTCCCCTTTGAAGAGCCCCTTCTTCTCCCGGTCGCCGAAGAGCTCCCGCACCCGGTCAATCCCGAAGGTGAACTCCCAATGGGCGGCGAACACCTCCACCCCCAACTGGTTGACAGCCTGAACCATGTCCAGCCCGCGGCTCCAGAGGGAGGTCGCCGACCCCTGGATCGTATCCCCGCCGTCCAGGAGGAGGACCTTTTTCGGCCGCTCGGCCCGGACCTGTTTGATCAAGGTGGCGATGTGCGCATACCCCCCCATCTGGCCGTACTCCTGAGCCAGCTTGGAGAAATCCAGGTGAGTGTAAGCATAGGCCTCGACCGACCCGCGCTTGTAGCCGTAATGTGTCAGGAATGCTTCGCCGGTCAGGTGGGGGGGAACCCCCTTGTTCTCCCCGACCCCCAGGTTCACATCCGGCTCCCGGTAATAGACCGGCAGGAGCGTGGCGTGCGTGTCGGTCACATGCAGGAGCGTCACGTTCCCCAGCGCCTGGAACTCCAGCAGCCGCCTCGGCTTGAGCGCCTCGGCGAGCGCCTCGGGAGCGGCCGCCGTCGCCCCGGCCGCAATCGCGGCCAACTTCAGAAAGTCTCTCCGCGTGACTTCCATAGTCTTAGTCCTCAGCCATCAGCATGGTAGGAGCCGTCTCCAGACGGCGAATCTAAACAGATCGCCAACAGGAGTTGGCTCCTACTGCCTGAAAGCTGATTGCTGACCGCTGAATGCTCATAGAAATTAATGCCGGATCCCCGGCACGCTCAGCGGCTTGCCGTTGTCGAACGCCGTGAGGTAGAGCTCCAGCTCGGCGTACTCGACGGCGTCGGCCGGAAGCATGTGCATCCCCAGGGGGTCCATGCACCACTGCATCCGCTTCCGGATATCCCACACCACGCCGAAATTCGTCCGCCAGGTCGGGAAGTGCTTGGTCGAGCCTTCCGAGGCGATCACCAGCAGGCGGCCGCCCAGGAACTTCCCGCCCCCTTTGTCCGGGGTGTGGCAGTCGGCGCAGGCGTGGTTCCGCTGGCCGACCCGCTTGAAGAAACCGGCCTTCCCCCGCTCATACGCGGCCCTGGCCTCCGGGGACATGGTGTCGACTTGGACACGGAGGCCGTTGCTCGCGTACTTGAGCAGGATGGACATATTCAGGTTCTCCTGGCTCTCCACCAGCATCTCCATCCCCGTCGTCTCTGGAGCGTGCCGGGAGAGGAAGTCCTCGATGCTCATGACCCGCTGATATTTCGCCAGGTACTTGGGGTACTTGGGCGCCACACCCCGCATGCTCTTCTCCGGGTCGGCCGTGTGGCAGTCGGCGCAGCTCTTCCCTTTCGGCCCTTTCTTCCCCCAGAAGTCCTTGGCGTCGTCCATCAAGAGGACGGCCGGATTGTTCGTGGGGTCGAGGTTGTCGCCGAAGCCGACTGGCTTGGCCCGGGTGTTCGGGTTCCGGTTGGGGTCCTTCTCCGGAGAGAGCGGCCCCTTCAGCGAATGGAGAAAAGCCACGAGGTGGACGATCTCCTCCGGTTTGAAGAGGCCCGTCGTCCCCCAGGGCGGCATGGCCGTGTCGGGGAAATACTTGCGGGCGTCGTAGATAATCTCGTAGGTGTAAGACTCGGGCCGATTCAGATCCCCGTAGGTCGAGAGGTCCGGGCCGATATTGCCCGCAGGCCAGACATCCTCCCCCGGGATGAGGTGACACCCCGTGCAGGGCGCTCTCTCCCGGTCCATGAAGAGTTTCCGCCCCTTGGCCGGATCCCCCTTGAGATCGGCGGGCATCTTGACTGCTTCGGGGACCGGCGGTTCCGGGGTCTTGTTGGCATAGTCGTACGTCCGCCATGGACTGAGATCCGCCTTGGCCACCCCTCCGAATGGACCGCCCTTATAGCGGATCTGGAGCTTCTTCCCGTCCGGATAGACCTGGAAGTCGCCGCGACCTTCCGGCGTCGCCTTCGATGCCCGCTGCTGGATGATCCGGGGCTTCACCTCCGCGGGCTTCGCTTCCGGTTTGGCGGTCGGGGGCGCCTCAGGCGGCAGATCCCCCATCGAACGGGCCGTCCCGACCGATCCCGCCTCGATCCCTCCTGCCAAGACCAGGCCGGCCACAACAAGTGCGTGATAACGTCGCATCCTCACCTCTCCTGATCTCTCGATCTCCCGATCTCTCGATCTCTTGATCTCTCATTGCTAGAACGCGATCTCCTGTGTCCCCTCGTATTTGCCCCCCTTCGTGTCCAGGTAAGTGATCTTCAACTGCCCCGGCTTGTCGGGCTTGAACGCGAACGAGAGGTAAGGGTTCTGACTGATAGACTGGGTGGTTTCGAACTGGGCGATCTCTTTGCCGTTGTACGAGACAATGATCATATAAATGTAGTTGTACTTCTTCTCAATGGGTTTTCCCTGCTTGTCGCGCTCGACGATCTCCATCGGGTGGGTGACGATGCTCTTGACCCTCACCACGTCTCCCTTCTTGATCGTCGACGGAACGCGGATGCGAACCTTGCCGATGTCGGCCATGCTTTCCTCCCTCCAAATGATAGTTATTGGTGAGGGGTTAACTGGCGAGAGGTGTGTGGTGAATGTGTCAATGAGTCAATGAGTCAATGAGTTGATATTTACTTAATGACCTATTGACTTAATGACTTATTGACTATTTCCCTCACCCCGCACTCCTCACCCCTCACTCCCCATTAGCCTCCGCAGCCGCCGACGGTCACCTTGACGTGGTTCTTGACCTGGTAGAGCGTCCCGTCGCTCATCTCCACCACGGCGCGGACGTCCGTCGTTGCGCCCAGGCGGATATTGGCGCCGACGAACGCCTCGCCGGAGTCGGGCGTCAGCGTGAACCGCGCCGTCATGGGCCGACGGTTCTTGTCCGCGATGAGGTAGATGTGCTTGGCATAGTTGGCGGGCGTCATGGGGAGCTTCGCTTCCACGGAGAGGGGGACGACGGCGCCGTTTTCAGCGATGAGAGGCGTCTCCAGCTTCACTTTGCCCGCGCCGTCCTTCAACGGCCGGTTGCCGAAGAGCCGCTTCAGCGTCTCCTCCACCTTCTCCTCGGGCACCGGAGCACCGGGGGCCTTCTGAGCCCAGGCCGCCGGGGGCAGGCGCAAGCCGATCGATCCGGCGACGGAGATCACTCCGAGGGCGCCCGCTCCCCGGAGAAAGGCGCGTCGCGAGAAGATGAAACTGCTTCCATTCGGGTCCATCACGCTATTCCTCCTTGTGGGTGTTTTAGTCCCGTGACCCGCGGGGTTACGCGCACGTAGACGCCCCGCACGCGAGGCCACACTGCGCGTTCTTCCCGCCCGCTAAGGCCCACACGCTGATCGATCCTGATGACTACGAGGCCGTACCTACGCAGAGCAGGAGAAAAATGGGAAGTTGCCCGGTGTCACAGGTAGATAGATTTAGTTGATATAATAGCACTCTTGCGTCAAGAAAAAAAAGAAAAAAGGGACGGGGATCTGCCGACCCGCCACCCCTCGCACCGAGGTCAGCACGAAAGTGGACCCCGTTACTCCCCGCTATGTCGGAGACACGACTCTACGAGAATGGTGGGGCTTCTTCCAAGGAAGTGCTCTCAAATACTCCATTCCTCCCCGGCCTGAAGGTTTACCTTGAGTTGACCGAAAGGCGGGGGCTTCCTGGGAGGAACGGGGTGGACCTTAATGTCCTGAATAACCTGTCGCCCAAGCCAGAATCCCGCCTTGGAGGTTCTCCACCCGAGAGAATCCCAACAGTTTCAGATAGGCGCCGGCCGTGAGGCTTCGATGCCCTGAGCGGCAATAGACGACAATCCGCCGGTCCGGATCAAGCTCTCCTACCCGCTGAGGAAGCTCCTGAAGCGGGATCAGTTTCGCTCCCGGCAGATGCCCTAGGGAGTGCTCATGGGGCTCCCGGACATCAAGGAGCAGAAGCTCCTCTTTTCCCTGAGCGATCGCTTCTTTCACCTGGGAGGGGGTCACCTGATCGACAGAGCCAACCCCATCAGTTACACCATGAGGCGTCCCATTCCATGCTCTGGTAAAAAACATCCTAAACCTCCTGTATTCACAACAATGGGTTATGCGCCATCGTCTTCTCTGTCCCCTCCTAACAAACCCGATGGCCTTGTATATGCGTGTATTCGAATATAGCAATTCTCTTCCAGTTTGTCAACCCCCTTTCCGCTGCGGCGGACAGCTGCAGTCTGTAGCCGCAGCCTTCAGGCTGCGCGGTCTCGCCCCGATAAATCGGGGCGGCTACACCCTCCCCCCTTCAGCCCCCTCCTGTTAAGAATAAACCCCTTACCTTACTACTCCGCCTGAAAGGCGGAGAAGATTTTTCTTGACAAGGGGGATTCTGTGCGTTATTTTATCGGCACCATGCTGGGAGGGCATTAGGGTTCCGATGATCCGCAGAGTCCCGCCGGGCTCTTGCGGGTTTTTTATGTCATCCCCCGTGGCGGATGAGACCATCCATCCTGGAAAGAAAGGAGGTTCCACTGAATGAAGGGAAAGGTCAAATGGTTTAACGAGAGCAAAGGGTTTGGGTTCATTACCGCGGAAACCGGCAAAGATGTCTTCGTACACTTTACGGCAATCCAGGACAATGGATTCAAGACGCTAAGCGAGGGACAAGAGGTCGAGTTCGAAATCACCGAAGGTCCCAAAGGCCCCCAGGCGTCGAACGTCGTAAAGGCCTAACGCGCTCTGAGCAAACTAAAAGCCCCCGTCCGGTCACCCCGGAACGGGGGTTTTCGTTTTCGCAGGGGTTATTGCTGCGGCGGTTTTGCGCCCTTCGCCCCGGCTGCTGCCCCGGTCGGGACCGCCGCCTCCCGTTCCACGAGCTCCAACACCACCATGGGCGCGGCATCGCCGAGCCGTCTTCCAGACTTCAAAATGCGGGTGTATCCTCCGTTGCGGTTCTGCAAGCGGGGCGCGACCTTCTCAAAGAGGTGCTTCACCACGGAGGGCTTGCGGAGATACGCCAGGGCCAGCCGCCGGGCATGGAGATTCCCCCGCTTGCCCAGTGTGACCATCCGATCAGCCAGCCGCCGGATCTCTTTGGCCTTGGCCTCGGTGGTCACCACCCGTTCGCTCTCGAGGAACGAGGTCACAAGGTTGCGGAGCAGAGCCTTCCGTTGCAGCGTGTTGCGCCCGAATTGTCTTCCCGCCTTGCGGTGTCGCATCGCCTATTCTCCCAGGGCCTGCCGCTCGATGGAATCCAGGTCGATCTTCATCCCCAAGGAGAGGCCCATCGCAGTCAGGATCTCCTTGATCTCGTTCAGCGACTTCCGGCCGAAGTTCTTCGTCTTCAGCATCTCGTTCTCCGACTTCTGGACCAGCTCTCCGATCGTGCGGATATTAGCGACCTTCAGGCAGTTGGCGGCCCGGACGGAGAGTTCCAACTCCTCGACGCTCCGGAGCAGGTTCTCGTTGAACTTCCCCTGCGCCTCCTCCGGCATGGACTCGACTTCCTCCTCCTCCTCAAAGGTGATGAACAGATCCAGATAGTCTTTGAGGATCTTGGCCCCGTAGGCGACCGCCTCCTCCGGCTTCACGCTGCCGTCCGTCCAGACCTCAAGGGTCAACTTGTCGTAATCGGTGGACTGACCCACCCGGGCGCTATCCACCCAGAAGTTGACCTTGCGGATCGGGGAGAACACCGCGTCCAGAGGAATCATCCCGATGGGCTGATGCGCTTCCTTATGGCGCTCGGCAGGCACGTAGCCGCGACCCGCCCGCGCCGTCATCTCCATCTCCAGCTTACCTCCCTTCTCCAGGGTGGCGATGTGTTGTTCCGGCGTCAGGATCTCCACCGAGGCATCGCCGGTGATGTCCTTCGCCTTGACCTCCCCGGGTCCCTCGACGGCAAGACGAAGCGTCCGGGGTTTGTCGCCATGGAGCTTGAAACGGACCTCCTTGAGGTTGAGCAGGATATCGGTCACATCCTCCACGACCCCGGGGATCGTGGAGAACTCGTGAAGGACCCCCTCGATCTTCACGGAGGTCATGGCCGCACCCTCCAGGGAAGAGAGGACAACCCTCCTCAACGCGTTGCCGATGGTGGTTCCAAACCCGCGCTCAAACGGCTCGGCGGTGAACTTCCCGTACGTAGTCGTCAACGTATCGGCGTCACACTCCAGCCGTTTCGGGATCTGAAAACCTTTCGTCTTGCTCCCCATAGTCCCTCCTGTAAAGAAGTCAAGAGTCAAAAGTCAGAAGTCAAAAGTGACCATGCTCCTGACTCCTGACTTCTGACTTCTTTACCCCGTTAGAAAGCCTCGCCCTTGATGGCGCGGATAAGATACAGAAGAGTAAAAGTCCCGCCCTTTCTAACGGGGTTTACTTCGAATACAACTCCACGATGAGCTGCTCCTGGACGGGTAGCGCAATCTCCTCCCGCGTGGGCAGGTTCAGCACCTTCCCCTTGCACTGCTCCCACTCCATCTGGAGCCAGGCAGGCAGCTCCTTCCGGGCATACCCGGCCAGCGTCTCCTGGATAAGCGCATTCTGGCGGCTCTGCTCTTTGAGCGCGACCTCATCCCCCACCTTGACGAGATAGGAGGGGATATCGACGCGCCGGCCGTTCACCAGGAAATGGCCGTGCCGCACGAGTTGGCGCGCCGCCCGCCGCGAGGGGGCGAATCCCATCCGGTAGACGAGGTTATCGAGGCGGCGTTCCAGCAACTGCAGCAGGTTTTCTCCCGTCACCCCCTTCTGCCGCACCGCCTTGTGAAAGTAACCGCGGAACTGCTGCTCCAAGAGGCCGTACGTCCGCTTCACCTTCTGCTTCTCCCGGAGCTGGAACCCATAGTCCGAGATCTTTTGGCGCCTCTGCCCGTGCTGCCCGGGCGGATAGTTCCGCCGCTCGATGGCGCACTTATCCGTAAAGCAGCGGCCCCCCTTTAAGAAGAGCTTCATCGCTTCCCGCCGGCAGAACCGGCACACCGATCCGATATATCTGGCCAAGCTATTCCTCCCTGTTTTAGCTATCAGCTCTTAGCTGTCAGCCGTCAGCTTTTGACCTGAAACCTGAACGCTGACCGCTGAAAGCTTCATTTTGAAAACTACACCCGTCTCCGCTTTGGAGGGCGACACCCGTTGTGCGGCACGGGGGTCACGTCCTTGATGACGGTAATCTCCAATCCCGCGGCCTGCAGCGACCGGATCGCCGACTCCCGGCCCGATCCTGGCCCCTTCACGCAGACCTCTACCTGGCGCACGCCGTGTTCCATGGCCCGTTTGGCCGAGGCATCGGCCGCCATCTGGGCGGCAAACGGCGTGCTCTTGCGCGACCCCTTGAACCCCATATGGCCGGCGCTCGACCACGCCAGGACATTCCCCTGCGGGTCGGTGATGGTCACGATGGTATTGTTGAAGGAGGCGTGGATATGGGCGATCCCCGTGGTCACGTGCTTCTTCTCCTTCTTCCCCGACCTTCGCTTGGGCGTCACCATTAGGCCTTCTTCCTCCCTCCAATGGCCCGGCGCGGCCCCTTCCGCGTCCGGGCATTGGTCCGGGTCCGCTGCCCGTGCACGGGGAGCCCCCTCCGGTGCCGGAACCCGCTATAGCACCCGATGTCCATCAGCCGCTTGATCTGCATCGACACTTCGCGGCGGAGATCCCCCTCCACCTTGTGCTGGGAAGAGATGATGTCCCGGATCCGGACGAT
>JACRHK010000056.1 GCA_016217625.1 Nitrospirota bacterium | reverse complement strand
TTCGGCCTGGACGACCAGGATTTCGTCGTGGCCTTCGAGACCAACAAGCCGGAGGACTTCCTCGACCTCGTGATGGAGCTTCGGGAGACGGAGGCGCGCCGCTACACCGCGCGGGACGTCCCCATCTTCACCTGCATCGCCCGTCCGCTCAAGGAAACGCTGGACGCGTTGGGGGGATAAACCCGCTTAAGGTAGGAGGTTGGAGGCTCGAGGCAGCAAAACGAATGATCAGCGACCCTCAAAAGACGCCTGAGGACAGCGGAAAAAAACCGGCGGAGCCGTTTATTTTTACTTTCGAGAAGTTGGATGTCTGGCAGATGGCGGTTGATCTCGCTGACAAAGTCATGGCCCTTATTGAAAGACTTCCCGCGAATAGGCACCTTCGCGTAGTCTCTCAAATGGAGGAAGCGGTCGCATCCATTGCGCAAAATATCGCAGAAGGCAAGGGAAGACAGTACAAGAAAGAATTCCTTCAATACTTGAGCATAGCCGAAGGGTCGTTATTTGAAACCGTCACATTGATCGAGATATTCAGAAGGAGGAAATTATTTCAGGAAGAAGAGTGCCGGCAATTACGGAACCGGTGCGAAGAGATCGACAGAAAGATTAACGGTCTAAAAAATGCACTACGAGGGAAATCCTTCTCTCGACCTTAAGCCTCTAACCTCCATCCTCAAGCCTTTAGCCTCTATCCTCTAGCCTTTAGCCTCTAACCTCCACCCTCCAACCTCCATCCTCTAACCTCTAGCTTTTTCATCCCCCGATGGTCGTCATCGTGATGCCGCTGACCTGGGGGCCGGCGAGATCTGCCAGGTAATCGGGGTGGGCTTCCTGCTTCAGGTGGGCGGCCCCGCGGATGAGGCGGGCCAGATCGGCATCCGTGGCGCCCGAACGGAGCGGCCCCTTCAGGTCCACCGACGTCTCCTGATGCAGGCAGGGACGCAGCCTACCGTCGGCCGACAGACGCAGCCGGGTGCAGGCGGCGCAGAAGCTCTCGGAGAGAGAAGCGATGAACCCGAACCGCCCCCTCTGCTTCGGGACCCGGAACTCGAGGGCCGGGTCCGAGGAGTGCTCCCGCGGCAGGGGCTCCACGGCAAACCGCGCGGTGATCCGCTCCAGCGCCTCCCGGTAAGGCAGAAACTGCTCGCGGCTCCAGCCGTTGCCCTCAAACGGCATGAACTCGATGAACCGGACATTCACGTCCCGGGCGTCCGCGTACGCGAGAAAATCGAAGACCTCATCGTCGTTGAAGCCGCGGATCAGGACGACGTTGACTTTGATCTGCTGGAATCCTGCGCGCTGAGCCTCCTCGATCCCGCGCAGCACTCTTCCCGGTCCGGACGACCGTGTGATGGCCTCGAACCGGTCTTCCCGCAGCGTGTCGAGGCTCACGTTGAGCCGTTCGAGCCCCGCCTCGCGGAGCGGACGCGCGGACTCCTCCAGCAGGATCCCGTTGGTCGTCATCGGGAGGCTCCGGATGCCCGGGATGGCGGTCAACCGGCGGACCAGCTCGGGGAGGCGGCGTCTCAGCAGCGGTTCCCCGCCCGTGAGCCGGACCTTCGTGACGCCCATGCCCGCGAAGAGCCGCGCGAGCCGATCGATCTCTTCGAACCGGAGGATCTCCTCCCGGTCCACGTGCGCAACCCCCTCCGCCGGTCGGCAGTAGGCGCACTGCAGGTTGCACCGATCCGTCACGGACAGGCGCAGGTAAACCAGCCGCCTTCCGAAGCGGTCCACAATGGCTTCCGGCGTGGGGGGATGGCGGGTCTCCATAGCTAAGAGCCTAATGCCCGCACACCGGTCAAGTCAACAAAAATTCCTCTCCTGCCGGCTTATCGACCCATTGGATAATTTTATTGCCCAGGGGGTTGGCATTTTCCGCCACTTTCCCTTACACTAATATCAACGCACGACATATTTTGTAGGGCAACCCTTCAGGGTTGCTATCAGCAAGGCTGAAGCCTTGCCCTACATAATCAAGTGATTGAATGTGTTTGTTATAGATCACGCGCCCCTCAGTCAGAGGGAGCAGAGTCAGCAAGGAGCATCATGGAGAAAACTGTGCTGGTCGTGGTGAACGACCTGTTCTTCCGCAGCAAGATCCGACAGACCCTGGAACAGGGACGCTACACGCCCCTCGTGACCCATACGGAGGAGGACGCCCTGCAGGCCGCTCGAGAGCATCACCCCTGTCTCGTATTGCTGGACTTGGGGATGCAGACGCCGGATCCCCTCGAGCTCATCGCCGCACTCAAAGGGGACCCCGACCTCCGATCCATTCCGGTGCTGGCCTTTATCTCCCACGTCGATCGGGAGCGCCTGCGGCAGGCCGAAGCGCTCGGGTGCGCTCGGGTCGTCGCCCGTTCGGAGTTCTCCTCCCGGCTTCCCGAGCTTGTCGATCGGCTGTCCGGCAAGCAAATCGTTTGACGCGGGAGACGCTCCCCTGCTATGCTGGATACAGTGGAGGAAGCAATGAGCCAACGCAACCGCACACTGGAAGAGGCCCTCCGCTACTTCCATCTCGCTTATCAACAACAGACGCAGGGCAACATCCAGGAGGCCATCTCGTATTATCTGAAATCAATCGACACCTATCCGACCGCCGAAGCCTATACTTTCCTGGGTTGGACCTACAGCTTCATGGAAGAATACGAACAGGCGATCGCCTACTGCCGGAATGCCATCGACCTGGATCCCGAGTACGGCAATCCCTATAACGACATTGGGGTATATTTGATCGAACAGGGCAAGCTCGACGAAGCCGTCCCCTGGCTGGAAAAGGCCCTCGTCGCTTCCCGCTACGAAAGCTACTGCTTCCCCCATTACAACCTGGGACGGGTCTGGGAGCGCAAGGGGGAATGGCGAAAGGCCCTCGAATGCTACCGGAAGGCGTTGGAGAACAACCCGCAATACGCCCTGGCCGAAAGGGCAATCCGGCAACTTCAGGCCAGGATGAATTGAACGAACGTGTAACGTGCAACGTGTAGCGCATCATGGCCGTGCTCCCCATCATTAAACTCGGCCACCCGCTGCTCCGGAAGGCGGCCGACCCTGTGCCTCCTGAGGAGATCCTCACCGAGGAGTTCCAGCGTTTCGTGGACGACCTGATTGAGACCATGCGCGCCCACGACGGCCTGGGGCTGGCCGCCAACCAAGTGGCTGTTCCCCGGCAGGTCGCCGTCATCGAGTCCCGCGCCAACCCCCGCTACCCTCGGGCTCCGGAGATTCCGCTTCAGGTCTTCATCAACCCCGTCTTCGCGTTTCTCTCGGAAGAGAAGGTTTGCGGCTGGGAGGTGTGCCTGAGCGTCGACAAATTGCGCGGTCTCGTCCCCCGATCCGCCCGAGCCACAGTGGAAGCGCAGGACCGCAGGGGGAAACCGTTTCGGATCGACGCCTCGGGGTTCCTCGCCGTCGTGCTCCAACACGAGCTAGACCACCTTCAGGGGAAGGTCTTTCTCGACCGGATGGAGGACCTCACCACGCTCGCCCACCAGAAGGAGTTTGAGGAATTCTGGCTTCAGCCCCAGGCCATGGTGGGGTAACGCCCATTCTTCTCTAGCGTTTCGGGAAGGACTCTTGTATACTACTGCGCGGCAATGTCATCTTGTCCACTACACTCAATGCGCAATATTCAACGATCAATGCTCAATGATCAATCTTTCTCATTGTTCATTGTGTATTGCTAATTGCCAATTTTGCATTCTTGAGGATAAGCTGTGGACGTAACATCGCACGACCACCTCTGCATCAACACCATCCGGATGCTGGCCGTGGACGCCGTCCAGCAGGCCAACTCCGGCCATCCGGGCATGCCGATGGGGGCGGCCGCCATGGCCTACGTCCTGTGGACCCGGTTCCTCAAGCATAACCCCGCCGACCCCTCGTGGCCCAACCGCGACCGGTTCATCCTCTCCGCCGGCCATGGGTCGATGCTCCTGTACGCCCTGCTGCACCTGACGGGATACGACCTCCCGCTGGAGGAGATCCGGAACTTCCGGCAATGGGGGAGCCGCACGCCCGGCCACCCGGAGCACGGCTTGACCCCCGGCGTGGAGACGACGACCGGCCCCCTGGGCCAGGGGTTCTCCGTGGGGGTCGGCATGGCCATCGCCGAGCGGTTCCTGGCCGAACGGTTCAACCGACCCGGGTATCCCATCGTGGACCATCACGTCTACGGGATCGTAAGCGACGGCGACCTGATGGAGGGGGTCGCCTCCGAGGCCGCGTCGCTGGCCGGCTTCCACCGCCTGGAGAACCTCGTCGTCTTCTACGACGACAACCGGATCACGATAGCAGGGGAGACCAGGCACGCCATGAGCGCGGATGTGGGAAAACGCTACGAGGCCTGCGGCTCGGCG
>JACRHK010000005.1 GCA_016217625.1 Nitrospirota bacterium | reverse complement strand
TTATTATTCCGAGCAAAATTGTTTCACAGGGATCCTATGCCTCTGCTCCCTCTCCTCAACGAGGAGAGGGCAGGGGTGAGGAGCGCCAAAGCAGCGGCGAGAACCCTCACCCGCTCCCTCTCCCTGTTAGGGAGAGGGGTTTTCCAGCCGGATTCCATTCTGCAAGAATGAGCAATATTTATGCTCCCCGTAATAATCAGCCGTTAGACAGAGCTTCAGCGACCAGTTGGATGATGTGTTTGACCTCGTAGGCCTCGCTAAGCCCGGAGCGGAGCTGGACCATGCAGGCCGGGCAGCTCGTGGCGACGACCCGCGCCCCGCTGGCCTCGACGGCCCGCCGCTTCCGCGCGAAGACAGCCTGGGAGAGCGCCGGGTCTTTCAGGCAGAAGGTACCCGCGCCGCCCGCGCACCGATCGGCGTCCGACATCTCGACGTACCGGAGGCCGGGTATCTGTTGTATAAGAAGACGGGGCTCCCGGGTGACGCCGGCCGCCCGAAGGTGGCAGGACGAATGATACGTCACCGGGACCTCCCCTGGGGAATGCTTTAGCTCAGGAACCTGGAGAGCCACATGTTTCAGCAGAAACTCGCTGACATGGAACACCCGCTCCGCCAGGTTCTGGGCGGCCTCCCGCTCTTCCCCTTGCAAGGGGAGCCGTGCGTAATCTTGCAGCGCCAGCGTACAGGAGGCGCAACCGGTCACCACGGTAGCATACCGGCTCAGGGAACGCAAGTTGTACTTCACGGCGTGGTAAAAGGCGTCCGTGAGCCCGTAGGTCTGGATGGGCGTGCCGGAGCATCGCTGCCGGGGTAATATCAGATCAACCCCGTGGCGGAGGAGGACACGGATGAGGGCATCCCCCACGCCGTCGTCGAAGTAATTGGCGGCGCAGCCGTGGAAGTAGGCCACCGTCCCCGCCGCGGCGGGCTTCCCTCCCTCTTCCGTGCGGGACCGGTGGCGCTCCCGGAGGGTCCGCGTCGCCAGCTTCGGCAGGCGGAGGCTCCGGGGAAGAGAGGCGGTGGGGCCGAGGGAGCGTAACAGGGGGCGCGAGGCCCACTCGATCAGCGTCCGCCCTGCAGGCGTATCCCAGAGCGGCTGCGTTCTCCCCGCGAGCTTGCTCAGGCGCTCGAAGAGGGCAGGCCTCTGCTGCAGAGCAGCGACCCCGCCGGCCAGGCGGTTAGGGTGCTCGGCACGCTTTTCAAGGATCAGCTCGGAGACATCCACGCCGGCGGGGCAGATGCTCCGGCAGGACTTACAGTTCAGGCACGCCTCCATAGCCCGGTGCGCCTCCCGGTAGGAGTACTCCGGCGAGGTCAGGATATGGAACCATCCCCGGGAGGACATCCCTTCGTCTTGGAGGACGTCATAGACCGGGCAGACGGCGTTGCACTTGCCGCAGGTGACGCAGGGCTTGCCTTGCCTTTCTATGTCCAGGTGGTCGGTGAAGGGGGCCTCGCTCAGCTTGACGCCCGGGTTCAGAAGGCCGCGGGGATCCAGGAGGCGCTTGGTCTCGCGGAAGAGGGCGTAGAGTTCGTCGCCGTAGAGGGCCCGGACGAACTCGGCCCGCACGCGGCCGTCGCCGTGCTCGCCGCAGATGGAGCCGCCGAAACGGTCTATGACGACGCCGTGGATCTCCCGTGAGAAGGCGATCATCCGATTGATATCCCTCGGGTCGCGCAAGTCGAGGAGGGGGTTGATGTGGGCATTGCCGTTGCCGATGTGGCCGTAGATGGCCGCGGCGACGCCTTCGCGGGTGAAGAGGTCCTCCAGATATCGGATGAGCTCCGTGATGCGGACGGCCGGGACCACTACGTCGTCGGCGAAATTGATTGGTTTCTTCCTGGCGTCGTAGCGGTACAAGGTGGGGTAGATCGCCTTCCGCGCCTTCCAGAGATCCTCCTGGTGCTCCCGCTCGCGCGCGACCTCCATCTTCCGCGCGAGGGAAAACTTTGCGCATGCCGCCTCAGCCTGCGCGATGGCCGCGTCCAGATCCCCCTCATCGAGCTCCAGCAGGAGCATGGCCTGGGCGTCGGACGGGATGCCGTGCCGCTCCCGCCCCACCAGGTCCATCGCGTAGCGATCCATCATCTCCAGTGCGGAGGGATGGAGGGGCAGGAGGGCATTGACCGCCTCCCCCACCTCTTCGAGCCGGCGGAAGTAGAGGAGGCCCGTCGCTGTCCTTGCAGGGTTATGGATGAGCCTGATCTTTGCTTCGGATACTATACCCAGCGTGCCCTCGCTGCCGACGAACAGGCGGGGAAGGTCCAAGATGCCGCGGTCGAGCCCCTCCGCGAGGGCGAAGAGGTTGTAGCCGCTGGAGTTCTTCGAGACACGGGGTTTCTTCTCTAAGATCAGATCGCGATGGGACTTCACCAGGGCGAGAAGATCCTGAAAGGCCGGGTGGCGGACATAGAGGTCATGCAGTTCGGGATCGTCCAGAGAGTAGGGGCGGGCGATCGCCTCCGACCCGTCCGCGAGATACAGGGAGAGTTCCAGGACGTTGTCTTTCGTGGCGCCGTACTTGAGCGTCCGGGGGCCGGCCGCGTTGTTCCCCAGCATCCCGCCCAGTTTGCAGGCGTCGCCGCTCGAGGGGTCGGGGGCGAAGCGAAGCCCCGCCGGTTCCAGGGAGTTGTTCAGCTCGGCGTAGATCATGCCGGGTTCGACGCGGGCCCAGCGCTCCTCTCGGTTGACCTCGAGGATCCGGTTCAAGCGGGAGCAGTCCAGGATGATCCCGGGGCCGATGGCGTTCCCCGTGAGGTTCGTCCCCGCGCTCCGCGCCGTGACGGGAACCTCCCGCTCCCAGGCGTATCGGAGGAGGGTCGGGATCTCTTCCCGCCGCTCCGCGAGGACGACGGCCCTGGGCGTGATCCGGTGGATCCCGGCGTCGATCGCGTAGGCGGTGAGGGTCGGAGAGTCGGCCCGGACCCGGTCGCCGAAGAGGCGGCGGAGGTCGCTGATAAGAGGATCAGTGCGGGGCATTGGTCACAGGAAAAATGCAAAATGAAAATTGTAAAATGCAAAATGCAAAATGTTAGATGCAAACATTGTTATACCCTTTCAGAGGTTGTATCTGTTTCATTTTTCATTTTGCACTTTTCATTTTGCACTTTGCATTATTGCTTTACGCCTTCCTGAACACCGGCAGGGAGGCGCCTTTGACGGCGCGGGCATCCTCGGAGGCGAGGAAGAGAATGGCTGACGCGATCTCCTCGGGGGGAACCCAATCGTTGGGATCGGCCTCCGGCATCGCCTGGCGGTTGGCCGGCGTGTCGATGGTCCCGGGGAGGATGGCGTTGACCCGGATGCCTTGAGCGCGCACTTCCTCGGCCAGGATCTCGGAGAACTTCCGGACGGCCTCCTTGGCGACGGCATAGGCCGCGATGCCCGCGCCCCCGCGGTACGCCGCGAGGGAGGCCGTGTTGATGATGACCCCGCGCCGCTGGGACTGCATTTGCGAAAGGACCTCTCGGCTGCAGAGGACGGCGCTCCGGAGGTTGAGCGCGAGCATCCGCTCCCACGTCTCCCACGGCGAGTCGGCCACCGTTCCCGGCGCGAACCCCCCGACCAGATTGACGAGGACGTCAATCCTCCCCCAGAGGCTGACGACCTGATCGACCAGCTTTCGAACGGACGCCTCGTCCGTGACATCGGTTTTCATGAGAAGGTTCCGGTCTCGGAGGTCCCCGATGACGGGCAGAAGGGCCTCGATCTCGGCGTCGACCTGGTAGGTCACTACGGTGCGGGCCCCCTCCGTGAGGAAAGCCCGGGTGACGGCCTGCCCCAGCCCGCCCGTCCCGCCGGTGATGATGACGATCTGGTCTTGAAAGCGCATTTCAACCCTCACCCCTCCCTCTCCCTGTTAGGGAGAAGGTTTCGTTTTGTGATGAGCTAAAGTCCATTATACGGGGGGCGATAGGGAGCGTCAATCACCAAGCCTCTGCCCTTCCATCCTCCAACCTCCGTCCTCAATCCTCCAGCTTCTCTTCCCCCTTGACAGCGGCGGGGGCGTGGTTATTGTTATGACGAGACGGGGAACGAAGGTTCCTGACGTCAATACGCATTTCGAAAGGAAGAGGTGACAATCATGACACTGGTCAAATGGGAACCGTTTAAGGATCTCGCCAGGATGGAGGAGCGTCTGAGCCGCTTATTCCGCGAGCCGTTCTTCAGCCCGGTCTGGGAGGAGGGGCGCGAGGCGTTCGCGGAGTGGGTTCCGGCCGTGGACATCTATGAGGACACCGAGCAGATCCTCATCAAGGCGGAGCTTCCGGAGATGGATCTGAAAGACATCGACGTGAAGATCGAGAACGATACGCTCCGGATCCACGGGGAGCGAAGGCTCGAGCATGAGGACCAGCGCGACCGCTACCACAAGATCGAGCGGGTCTACGGCGTCTTCAGTCGGACGTTCACGCTGCCGAGGACGGTGGCGCAGGATAAGGTCAAGGCGACGTACGACCGGGGTGTGCTGCGGGTGACTCTCCCCAAGAAGGAGGAGACGAAACCCAAGCAGATCACGGTT
>JACRHK010000058.1 GCA_016217625.1 Nitrospirota bacterium | reverse complement strand
GGATGGGGTACGGGATCGTGGTAGAGGGGTATCTGGACGCCCTCATGGCGCACCAGCACGGCTTTCCCCATGCGGTCGCCACGCTGGGGACGGCGTTGACGGCGGACCACGTGCGGCTGCTGCACCGCTTCGCCCCCAAGATCACCCTGATCTTCGACGCCGACCCCGCCGGCGTGCGGGCAACCCTGCGGGGGCTGGAGCCGATCGTGGCGGAGGGGATGAGGGTCCACGTGGCCCTGCTCCCCGAGGGAGACGACCCGGACAGCTTCCTCCGGCGGGCGGGACGGGGGGCTATGGAGGAGCGCTTACGGGGATCGATCCCCCTGGTGGAGTTTGTTCTCCAAATCCATCTCCAGGGGTATGAGTCCGCCGCGGTTGAGGATCGGGTCGACCGGCTGGAGCGGGTCCTCCCGGTCCTGGCCAGGGTGACCCATCCTATCGAACGGGGACACTATGTCAAGCAGGTGGCCGAACGGCTGCACATCGACGAGTCGGCCGTCCGGGACGCGCTGCGTCAACGGGAGGGGAAGGACACGGCGCGGCAGGCGCCGGAGGGTTCCCCAGCCTCTCCCCTGAGGGGTCGGGAAGAGCCGGTGGCCGCAGAGGAAGCCCTCCTGCATCTGATGGTGCAGCGGGAAGACCTGCTGCTGCGCGCGGCCCAGGAGCTGACCCCCGAGGAGTTCGCCCATCCCCCCTTCCGGCGGATGGTGGAACGCCTGTTCGCGCAACTCCGGCAGGAGGGCCGATGGTCTCCCGGAGCGTTCTGCGCCGCGTATCCCGACGCGGAGACCCAACAGCTGCTCGCCCGCTACCAACTGAAGCCTCTAATGGGTGAGGAGGTGGAGCGGGTGTTTCAGGACTGCGTGGCCGCGCTGAAGATTGCCCGAATCGATCGGCAGTTTCGCGAAGCGGCGGCGGCGCAGGACCTGGCGCGGATGAACCAACTGTATAAGGAGCGCTACGCATGGCACAAGAAGAAAAGCTAGTGGAGGTCCAGCACCTCATCTCCCTGGGCAAGGAGAAGGGATACCTCACCTACGACGAGCTCAACGACGTGCTGCCGCCGGGCCTCACCTCCTCCGAGCAGATCGATTCGATCCTCTCCATGTTCGGGGACATGGATATCGAGATCCTCGACCAGGAGCGGGAAGAGGAGTATTCGCAGGCGGAGGAGCAGATCGAGGAGATGGAGGAGATGGAGGAAGAGGCCGAGGAGGAGGGGGAGATGGATCCCGGTCTCGCGGGGAAGACCGACGACCCGGTCCGCCTCTACCTCCGGGAGATGGGGATGGTTTCGCTCCTGTCCCGCGAGGGGGAGATCGCCATCGCCAAACGGATCGAAGAGGGAAAGCGGGAAGTGGCCCAGGTGATCTTTACGACCCCGACCACCATCCGCGAGGTGATCGCCCTGGGGGAGGCCATCAAGAAGGGGAAACTGCCCCTGCGGGAGGTCCTCCACACCTTCGACGAGGAGTTCGGGGGAAGCGACGACCTCAACGAGGAGGACCTCCGGGAACGGACGCTCAAGCTCGTCGGGGAGATCCGCGCCCTGGAACGCCGGCTCCGCCCCCTCCGGGACAGCGTGGCCTCTGCCCGGCTCGGCGAGGCGCGCAAGAGGCTGTGCCGGGAGGCGATCAAGCGGATCCACCGCGACCTGGTCGTCAAGATGGAGGAGCTGAACCTCCATCCCCGCCTCGTAGACGGCTGGGTCGGTCAGCTCAAGGGTTCCGTCGATCGGATCCGCCAACACGAGCGCGAGGCCCTCAACTACGAGCGTAAGATCGGGCGCTACGGCAAGGATTTCCTCGAGTGCTTCCGCTACATGAAATGCGGGACGCGCCAACTCCGCCGGATCGAGCGGGAACCCGGTTTCGCGGCGAAAGAGCTCTGGGGCTTCCGTGCCCGCTGGGGGGAGGCGCAGCGGACGGTGGCGGCCGTCAAGGAAGAGAGGGGCCTTCCGGTCGAGGATCTCAAACGCGCGGTCAAGGCGCTCGAACACGGGGAGCTCAACACCAAGATCGCCAAAAGCGAGCTGGTGGAGGCCAACCTCCGGCTTGTGGTCTCCATCGCCAAGAAGTACACGAACCGGGGGCTCCAGTTCCTGGACCTGATCCAGGAAGGCAATGTCGGTCTGATGAAGGCGGTCGACAAGTTCGAGTACAGGCGCGGGTACAAGTTCAGCACGTATGCGACCTGGTGGATCCGCCAGGCGATCACCCGCGCCATCGCCGACCAAGCGCGCACGATCCGGATCCCGGTCCACATGATCGAGACGATCAACAAGCTCATCCGGACCTCGCGACACCTCGTGCAGGAGCTGGGCCGGGAGCCCACGCCCGAAGAGATCGCGGCGCGCATGGATCTGCCGCTCGACAAGGTGCGCAAGGTGCTGAAGATCGCGAAGGAGCCGATCTCGCTGGAGACCCCCATCGGGGAGGAAGAGGACAGCCATCTCGGCGACTTCATCGAAGACAAGCGGACGCTGTCGCCGCTGGATTCCGCGGTCAAGGCCAACTTGCAGGATCAGATCAAGCGGGTCCTGCAATCGCTCACCCCGCGGGAGGAGAAGGTGCTGCGGCGGCGGTTCGGGATTGACGAGCCCGCGGACCATACGTTGGAGGAGGTGGGGCAGGAGTTCGACGTCACGCGGGAGCGGATCCGGCAGATCGAGGCCAAGGCCCTCCGCAAGCTGCGACACCCCACCCGCAGCAAGCGGTTGAAGAGCTTCGCGGAAAGCGTCTAAAGACCGCTCCTTCGGGCCCATAGCTCAGCGGCAGAGCCGCCGGCTCATAACCGGCTTGTCCCAGGTTCGAATCCTGGTGGGCCCACCCTCTCGAATGCGGAATGTCGCATGCGAAATGGGGAATGAGCCCCTCCGCATTCCGCATTTCCCAACGGATGATGAACGAGCAGATCCGAGTCCTGATCGCCCTCCAGCAGAAGGATACGGAGATCCGGCGCCACAAGGAGGAGCGGGCGCGGCTGCCCAAGCTGCTGGAGCAGATCCACGGCACGCTGCGATCGGCCCTCGCGACCCTGGAAGAGGCCCAAAGGGACCTGGAGCGGCTGCAGCAGCACAAGCGGGCCAAGGAGCGCGATCTGGAGATCGCCGCGGATCACCTCCGGAAACTGAAGGAACGGACACGCGAGATCAAAACCAATAAGGAGTACCTGGCCCACCTGGCCGAGATCGAAGCGGCCCAGGCCTCCCACAAGGCCCTGGAGGATGACCTCCTGGGTCTGATGGAGGCCCTCGAAGAAGCGCCGGCCGCCGTGGCGGAACGCAAGCGCCGGTTCGCCGAAGAGGAAACCCGCCTCCACCAGGAGGAGGCCAGGATTCGCGAGGCGTCCGCCCAGATCGAAGAGGCGCTCCGGCAGCAGGAAGCCGGCAGGAACTCCGCGGCCCTTCAGGCGGATCCGGGCGCCCTTTCCCACTATGAAAAGCTCCTGCAACGCAGCGGAGGCGTGGCGGTCGTGGCTATTGAGCGGGGATCCTGCGTCGGCTGCCACATGAGCCTTCCGCCCCAATCGGTGAATGCGGTGCGGGCGGGCGACCGGGTCCTGACCTGTCCCCAATGCCACCGGATCCTGTACTGGCCGCAGGAGAACTGACATGGGGCCCCAGAATCCGAGCGTGCGCCGCGCGGTACTCGAACACCTGGCAACCCATCTCGACCTGCCCGCCCTCTACCGGACCTTTCCCGGTTTGACGCCGTCCACCCTTCGGCGGTTCCTGTTGGAGGCGATCGCGGCATGGCCCTCTGCGACCGATCCTCCCCCCCCGCCCGCCGCGAAGGGTGGAGCAGGGGGCTGGACGGCCCACGTCGACGGGGCCTCCCGGGGGAATCCGGGGCCGGCTGCCCTGGGCGTTGTGCTGCGGCACGGTCGGGTGGTGGTGGATCGGATCAGCCGCCCCCTCGGAGTCACAACCAACAATGTGGCGGAGTACGAGGCGTTGCTCGCCGCCCTCCGCGCGGCCCTGGCCCGGGGGGCCCGGCGACTCCGCGTCTGTTCCGATTCCCAACTCCTGGTTCGACAGCTCCAGGGGGCCTATCAAGTGCGGGACCCGAAGCTCCGGGTTCTGGCGAACGAGGCACGGGGATTGTTTGAGAAATTCGAAGCCGTTGTGTTAGAATATATTCCAAGAGAGGCCAACGCGGATGCCGATGCGCTGGCCAACGCTGCCTTAGTCACAGAAAAGAGCAGGAGGGAAACAGAAGAAGGCGCGCTGAAGCAGGACAGGTGATCGCTGCCTCTCCGGTCGGACCGGAGAGGGAGAGGAAAGTCCGAGCACCGCAGGGCAAGGCGCTCCGTAACGCGGAGTCCCGGCGACGGGAAGGACAGTGCCACAGAAACAACACCGCCCCGACGGACGTCGGGGCAAGGGTGAAATGGTGAGGTAAGAGCTCACCGCCCCGATGGCGACATCGGGGGCAGGGCAAACCCCGCCTGGTGCAAGACCAAATAGGCCCCGCTTTCCCGTCCCGATGTGCGTCGGGGCGGGAACAGGACGGCCCGTCCGACACTCCCTGCGAGGGGCGGGGCGGGTAGGTCGCTGGAGCCCCGTAGCAATACGGGGCCAAGAGAGATGATCACCCCCCCCGATGACCGTCGGGGGTGACAGAACTCGGCTTATGGCCGGCTTGAGCGCGCCTTCCATTCTACGTTCCGAGATGCGTTATGTCCATGGATGACCACAAACTGAAGGCGTTTTGCGCGGTGGCCGAAACTCGGAGCTTCTCGAAGGCCTCGGAAATCATCCACCTGACGCAGCCTGCCGTGAGCCTCCAGATCCAGGCGCTGGAGGAAGCCTACGAGACGAAGTTCTTCGATCGCTCCTCGGGGACCATCACCCTGACAAAATCGGGTGAGCTCTTCTACAAATACGCCAAGGAGATCTTGAGCCTCTACGCGGCCGCCGATCGTGAGATGAACGCGTTGACCGGACTCGTCAAGGGGTCGCTCTCCATCGGAGCCAGCTCCACGATCGGGAACTACCTGCTCCCCCCGCTGCTGGTGGCGTTCCGGAAAAAGTATCCGAAGATTAATGTCAACCTCCAGATCGGCAATACCAAGCGGATCGCCGAACACCTCGAAGCGGGCGACATCGACCTGGGTCTCGTGGAAGGAGAGATCGTCAAGCACAAACTCCTCTCGGAGAAGTTCCTCGAAGATGAACTGGTGCTGGTCATGCCCCCCGATCACCCCTGGGCCACCCGCAAGAACCTCTCCATTTCCGCGCTCCTGGAGGAACCGTTCATCTGCCGCGAGGCCGGCTCCGGCACCCGGCAGATGATCGAGAAACATCTCTCCCAGCAGAACCTCTCCCCTTCGAAGATGCATATCCCCCTGATGCTGGGCAGCACGGAGGCAATCAAGCGCGCCGTGGAGAACGGGATGGGGGTCTCCATCCTCTCGATCTGGGCGGTCAAGAAGGAGGTCAAGCAGGGGTCCCTCAAGACCGGCACGTTCAAGGATGTGAAGTTCACCCGGGACTTCAGCATCCTCCGTCTGCGGAAAGGTTTTGCAACCCACGCGATCAACGAGTTCCTGGAGTTCCTGAAGATCTACCCGTACGAAGAGCGGTACTAGCTCCTTCCGCCCTGATCGGTTCAGACATCTCGCGTCTCACTCAACGGCTTCATGCCTCCTTCGCCCGGCGATCCCGCACGCTCATCTTCCGAGCGTCGATTGATCGGGGGTTGCAAAAAAAGTTGTTGACATATCCCCAACAGTTGTTGTATAGTTCTCAACAATATGGCTCTTCGACCTATGAACAACAGGCCGGGGCGGACACAGGGAGGACGGAAACGAGGCCTTCCCAAAAAAAGTTGTTGACAAGTTGGCATCAGTCGTTGTATTCTTTTCAACAACGGAGCAAAGGCGTTGCTGACAAAGCTGTTCTCCTCGGAAACGAGGGTAAGTATTCTGCATCACTTCTTCAGTCGTCCGGATGAACAGTTCTATCTGAGGGAGGTGGCAAGAACGTTACATAGAGACGTCTCCGGGGTCAAGCGGGAGCTGGACAACCTCGAGAAGGCCGGGCTGCTCGTCAGCGAGCGGCGCGGAATGATGAAATACTTCTCCGTCAACAAAACCTCCCCTCTTTTCGGCGAGATCAAGAACATCGTTTTCAAAACCACCGGCATTCACGGCACCATCAAAAGCAGCCTCCTCAAACTCAAGGGCATTAAGATCGCCTTCATCTACGGTTCGTACGCCAAGGGGCTCGAACGGCGCCTCAGCGATATCAATCTCTTCATCGTCGGGAGCATTCATGTGCCTGAGCTTAACGCGGCGATCCTCTCGCTGGAGGAGCGGCTCAAGCGGGAGATCAACTACCTCGTCTTCGACGAGAAAGAGCTCAAGCGGCGGAAAAAAACTTCGGACCCCTTCCTTCAAGACATTTTGACCGGCAAGAAGGTCATGTTGGTGGGAAGGGAAGATGAAATATAGGGAATGGATCGAGCGAGGCCTCATCGAACGGTGCCCTCCGGATTTCCGCTTGATCGTGAGGCTTCAGGCTCGGGCGCTCAAGGATCTTCGCACAGCCCGCGCCACGCAGGACCTGGACGACGAGTGGACCTATGCAATCGCCTATAGCGCCATGATCCGCGCGGCGCGGGGTTTGGTCCTGGCAAAAGGGTACCGCCCGAAGGGGCGCGACCAACAAAAGACGATTATCCAGGTGGCGGGAGCGATTCTGGGCGATCGCTTTAAGACCCTGATTAACTCCCTGGATCTGATGAGGAGGAGGCGCTGGCAACTGATCGACGAATCGGTGCGACCGATCCCGAAACTGGAAGCGGCCGGCGCGGTGAAAGACTCGGAGGCGTTCGTCAACCAGATCCTGAAGATTACGCGGAGAGGCAATCCACAGCTTGCCCTTTTCATGTAAAAGGGCGAGGGGGGGACGCGGGGGTGCCGCCGCACCCGCCTCAGGCGGGAAGGCTGCCCACCCGGGTCCCAGAGAGACTGCGGTTCCAATACGGCAAAGGGGGTGAGATCGGATGGCCACGAAAAAGAAGGCGGCGAAGAAGAAGGCTGCAAAGAGGAGATAAGCTAGGGTTCCCATGCTGGGGGAGGCTTAGCTCCCCCAGCCGGCAGCATCGCACTCTGTCGAGCGTTGAAAAGGAAAGGGGGTGAGACTGCATGGCCACGAAGAAGAAGGCAGCGAAGAAGAAGGCAAAGAAGAAATAAGCTGGTTTTCCACGCTGGGGGACATTGTTCCCCCAGCCGGCTTCATCCATTGATGGAGAGGATCTGAGCGCCCCCGAAGGGGGGCGATTTTTTGCCCTGAACACCACGGGACGAGGGACTGCCGCCCATGGCGGGGCAATGGACGTACGACGAGCGGGTGTTAGCAGAACGCAGCGGTAGGGGAAAGACCCCGTTCGGGTTGAACCGCGGAGGCCGCGGCCCCCTCCCTCACCCAAGCCTCCGGTTGTTGGAGCAGGGCTTGGACCAGGCGGATGTGCAGGTCATGGCCCGCGCGCGAGGCCGTGACCTCCCCGACCAGCGGCGTGCCCAGCAGCGCCAGATCACCGAGGAGATCCAGGATCTTGTGGCGGACCAACTCCTCGGGAAAACGATACCCCCCGGCATTGAGAATTCCTCGCTCTCCGATCACGATGGCGTTCTCCAGGGAGCCGCCCAGGGCATATCCCTGGGCCCGGAGCCGATCGACATCCCGCAAGAAGCCAAAGGTCCTGGCTGCGGCGATCTCCCGCACAAACGGCTCCGCTCCGCAGTGGAAGCGGTACCGTTGCGGGGTCACGGCGGGGTGATCGAAGGCAATCGCGTAGGTCACGGACGGAACCTCCGCTGGCCGCACCGCAATCCACCGATCCCCCTCCCGCAGGGAAATCGGATGCACGACCCGCATCCGGGGCTGAAGGGCTTCCTGTTCGCGGATGCCCGCCTGCCCGATCAGCGCCGCAAAGTCCGCCGCGCTGCCGTCCCGAATCGGCACCTCGGGTCCGTCGATCTCCACCAGGACATTATCGACCTCCATGCCGGCCAACGCCCCCAACAGGTGCTCGACCGTGGACACCGTGACGCCCCCCCGCCCCAGCGTGGTGGCCAGGTATCCCCCCATCACCTGAGCGGCGGCGGCCTGAATCATGCAGGCAGGGGCGGTGTCGGTCCGGAGGAAAACGATCCCGGAAAAGGGAGGCGCCGGGTGCAAGACCAGGCGAACCCTCCGGGCGGTATGCAACCCGTCCCCCTCGCAGACCACGGAGGAGATGAGGGTCCGCTGCCGGCGGAGCGGAACGATCCCCTCCTCGATGGCCGCCGAGGAGGTGAGCTGGGTTTCGGTGATGAAGGTGTGGTGCTTCCTCATGGGTACTTTTGATATGCAAGATCCCCGCCAATGTGACCCCTGGAGGGTACAGGAATTTTTCTTTGATCATTCAAAATGATAACCCCTCATGCCCGTGAAGACCGCAGAGGACGTCCCTTCCGAGTGCAGAAACGCCACAAGTATCGGACACCTGCCGTGTTCAATCTACAACAAGAGGAGCGCTCACCCCTTGCTCCCCTCCGCCTTGACAAGCCTCCCCCTATCTTTTAGTATAGTAGCAAGTGTCCTTGCAGGAGTCGAAGCCATGGTGAGGGAAGATCCCCTCCGAATCGCTCGTGAAAAAACGCGTGTGGTCATTTTCACCCAACACTTCAAGATCGTCGGAGATATCCACCTTCCTCCGGGAGCGCGGGTGACCGATTTCCTCAATCGCTTTGTCGGGGAAACGGACCGCTCCCCCTTCTTCGCCGTCACCGACGCCGCGATTTACTCCCTCAAGACGGAGGCGTTGCTGTACTCTCCGCGCTTCCTCAACATCCATAAAAAAGAGGTGGGGATCCTTTTCCCCCTCTCCGGCGAAGCGGAAGCGTTGTGACCGACAGCTCGATGCCCAACGATATCCACGAACTCTACCTGAGGGGGAGAGCCTGCTTCGAGAAAGGCCTTTTCGAGGAGGCCGAGCGGATCTTCGCCGAGGTCCTTCAACACCATCCCCACTACGCCGAAGTCCACAACAAGCTGGGGTTGATCCTCTACCAGAAAGGCGCCATGGAAAAAGCGGTGGAATCGTTCACGCGGGCCCTGGCGATCAACCCGAACTATACCGAGGCGTCGCTGAACCTTGCAGTGACCTACAACGAGCTGGGCCGCTATGATCAGGCGGCTGCAGTCGTGGCCCGCGCGGCCCAAATCGCGCACCCGGCCCCGCATACCGTGGACCCGTACATCCTCGGCAAATTGGCCAATGAGCATGCGCGCCTGGGGGAGATCTACCGCGAGCTGC
>JACRHK010000055.1 GCA_016217625.1 Nitrospirota bacterium | reverse complement strand
AAGTTCAAGGATCTCATCGTGGCCGGCCAATACGAGGAGGCGGCCGAGATCGGGCGCGCGCAGGTCAAGGCCGGCGCGCAGGTGCTGGATGTCTGCCTGGCCAACCCGGACCGCGAGGAGGCAGCCGACATGGACCGCTTCCTCCGGCAGCTCGCCAAGCGGGTGAAGGTCCCTCTGATGATCGATACGACGGACCCCCGGGTCATGGAGGTCGCGCTCAAGCTCTGCCAGGGGAAGGCGATTCTGAACTCCGTCAACCTGGAAGAGGGGGAGGAGCGATTCCATCGGGTCGTTCCCCTGTTGAAGACGTACGGGGGGGCCGTGGTCGTGGGGTGCATCGACGAGGACCCGAAACAAGGGATGGCGATTACCCGACAGCGGAAGCTCGCCATCGCCGAGCGGTCCTATGACCTCCTGGTGCAAAAGTACGGAATACCCGCCCGGGATCTGATCTTCGATGCCCTGGTCTTCCCCGTGGGGACGGGGGACGCGAACTACGTGGGATCGGCGGTCGAGACGATCGAGGGGATCCGGCTCATCAAGGAACGCTTCCCCGCGTGCCGGACGATCCTGGGGGTCTCCAATGTCTCCTTCGGCCTGCCGCCGGCGGGGCGTGAGGTGTTGAACGCCGTCTTCCTCTACCACTGCACGAAGGCGGGGCTCGATTACGCCCTCGTGAACACCGAGAGGCTCGAGCGGTACGCCCGTATTTCCAAGGAGGAGCGGGACCTGGCTGAGGCGCTTCTGTTCTGGCATCCTGAACGTGCCGCCGCCGGCGACCCTGTCGCAGCCTTCGCGGCGTTCTACCGGGAGAAGACGGTGGTGGAGAAGGCCCCCACGATAGAGCTCCCCCTGGATGCGCGCCTGGCCCGCTGTATCATCGAAGGGACGAAAGAAGGTCTCTTTGAGGACCTGAAGCGGAAGCTTCAGGAGGCGACGCCGCTGCAGATCATCAACGGCCCTCTCATGGAAGGGATGAGCGAAGTCGGTCGCCTTTTCGGCGACAACCAGCTCATCGTGGCCGAGGTGCTCCAGTCGGCCGAGGTGATGAAGGCGGCGGTGAGCTTCCTCGAGCCCTCGATGGACAAAGCGGAGACGGCGGCGCGCGGGAAGATCCTGCTGGCCACGGTGAAGGGGGACGTCCACGACATCGGCAAGAACCTGGTGGAGATCATCCTGGCCAACAACGGCTACCAGATCATCAACCTGGGGATCAAGGTGCCGCCCGAAGAACTGGTTGCCGCCTGCCAGAGGCACCATCCCGATGCCATCGGCCTCTCGGGCCTCCTGGTGAAGTCGGCCCAGCAGATGGCGGTGACGGCCCAGGACCTGAAGGCTGCGGGCATCGACCTGCCCCTCTTCGTGGGCGGGGCCGCGCTTTCCAAGCAGTTCACGGCCACGAAGATCGCGCCGGAGTACGGGGGGACGGTCCTGTACGCCAAGGACGCCATGGAGGGGCTCGACCTGGCCAACCGGCTCTTCAGCCCCGAGACCCGGCAGGCGCTCGTGGACCGGATCCGGGCGGAGCAGGCGTCCTCTGTCCGAGGGGCCGTAGCGCGGGGGCTTGCCCCCCGCCAACCCCCGGCAGCCCGGGTGCAATCCGTCGTCTTGCGCACTGTGCCGGTTCCCAGCCCGCCGGATTTGGATCGGCATCTCCTGCGGGAGGTGGACCTGAGACACCTCTTCCCCTATCTGAACCTCCAGATGCTTTACGGCAAGCACCTGGGGATCCGGGGCGGGATCGAAGCGCTCTTGAAAAAAAGGGATCCCAAATTCCTGGAGTGGGTGGAGATCATCGAGGCCCTCCAGCGAGAGGTCGCGGAGCGCAAACTCCTCCATGCCCACGCCGTCTACCGCTTCTATCCCGCGGCGGGGGAGGGGAACGACCTGATCCTCTACGATCCCGAGGAGCCGGAATCGAATCGGGAGATCGCCCGGTTTACGTTCCCCCGGCAGCCTTCGGGGGAATCCCTCTGCCTCTCTGATTATGTCCGGGAGGCCGCTTCCGGCGGGCGCGACTACGTGGCCCTCTTCGTCGTTTCCTGCGGCGAGGGGGTGCGGGAGCTGGCCGAAGCGTGGAAGCAGCAGGGGGAGTTTGTGAAGTCCCATGCCGTGCAGGCCCTGGCCATTGAGTCGGCGGAGGCGTTCGCCGAATACCTCCACAGCCGGATCCGAACGCAGTGGGGCTTTCCCGATCCGCCGGATCTGACGAAAGAGGACCTGTTCAAGTCGCGGTATCGGGGAATCCGGGTCTCGTTCGGGTATCCGGCCTGCCCGAACCTGGAGGATCAGGTCACGCTCTTCCGGCTCCTTCAGCCCGAGCAGATCGGCGTCCGGCTGACGGAGGGGTGCATGATGGACCCGGAGGCCTCGGTCTCGGCCCTGGTCTTCCACCATCCGGAGGCGAAGTATTTCAGGGCCATCCCGGTGGCGGGGATGGAAGAAGGGGAAGGTTAGAGGTTGGAGGTTAGAGGTAGTAGGAAGGAAGGGCTAGGCAGAGGAAAGTCGCTGACGGCTGACTGCTGAATGCTGACAGCTACCCAAGAAGGAGTGACCATGCGTTCAGATGCAATTAAAAAAGGGTTCGAGCGGGCGCCGCACCGAGGACTGCTGAAGGCATGCGGCCTCACCGACGCCGACATGGCCAAGCCGTTCATCGGCGTCTGCAACTCCTATATCGACATCATCCCGGGGCATGTGCACTTGCAGGAGTTCGGGAAGATCGTGAAGAAGGAGATCCGCAAGGGGGGCGGCGTGCCGTTTGAGTTCAACACGATCGGCGTGGACGACGGCATCGCCATGGGCCACGGCGGCATGCTCTACTCGCTCCCCAGCCGGGAGATCATCGCCGACGCCGTGGAGACGGTGGTCAACGCCCATCAGTTGGACGGGATGATCTGCCTGACCAACTGCGACAAGATCGTGCCGGGAATGCTCATGGCGGCCATGCGCGTCAACATCCCGACGATCTTCGTCTCGGGCGGACCGATGGCGGCGGGGAAGACCTCGGAGGGGAAGGTGGTGGACCTCATCTCGATCTTCGAAGGGGTGGGGGCGTACAAGGCCGGGACGATCACGGAGGCCCAGCTCAAAGACCTGGAGGATCACGGCTGCCCGACCTGCGGCTCCTGCGCCGGGATGTTCACGGCCAACTCGATGAACTGCCTGATGGAGGCGCTGGGGATGGCCCTGCCGGAGAACGGGACCATCCTGGCCATTGACCCGGCGCGGAAGAAGCTGGTCAAGAAGGCGGCCCGGCAGGTCCTCAAGCTCGTGGCGGCGGACCTGAAGCCCCGCGACATCGTGACGGCCGAGGCGATCGACAACGCCTT
>JACRHK010000054.1 GCA_016217625.1 Nitrospirota bacterium | reverse complement strand
GAACGCGGCGAAGAGCTTCACAAGGACCATGGGGCGATTATAAGTGGGGGGGAAGGGGATTGCAAGCCGAAGGGCGAATGGGAAGCGTCCAACATCTGGTGGTGCTCAGCGCCAGGACCCGCCGCGGCAGTGGGAAAGGCATCACGTGATATTGGATACTTCCAGGCGAAGGAACGGCGTTGCGAGTAGTGTATGATAGTGGGCATGAGACTCGGAACGGTCCTCTCCCCGCTGTGCGGCAAGGCGTTGGTATGGCTGCTTGCCGGCGTGGCGCTCATCAGCACGTCCGCTATCCTGGTGACGCTCTCGGGCTCGCCCCCCACGGTCTCGGCCTTCTACCGCAATGCCTTCGCCGCCGTCCTCTGGCTCCCCGTCCTGTTTGTCGGCGCGAGAAGGGGCAATCCGCACCCCGTGTTTCGCTACGGCAGGAAAACGTGGGGGATGCTCGTCCTCCTGGGGTTCTTCTTCGCCGTGGACCTCTGGGCTTGGCACCGGTCGATCTTCGCCCTGGGGGCCGGGCCGGCGACGCTGGTGGGGAACTTTCAGGTTTTTTTCGTGGCCCTGTTGGGAGCGGCGCTCTTCCACGAGCGGCTGGGGCGGTATTACTGGCCGGGGACGCTCCTGGCCCTGGCGGGGATTGCCATGCTCACGCTCCCCCGCGGGTTCGGCGGGGAGGTAGCGTGGGGGCTCCTGATGGGGCTCCTCACGGCGCTCACGTTCGGCGCGTTCTTGCTGGTCATGAAGGTCATCATGCGGGAGGAGATCGCGCTATCCGCCCTTCTCTTTTGGGTGGCCTTCCTCAGCGTGGGGTTTCTCTTCGTTCCCGCCGTCCTCGAGGGCCACAATCCGCTGGCCGAGCCGTGGGAGGCATTGGGATGGCTCTTCCTCCACGCCTTTTTGTCCTCCGTCGTCGGGTGGTGGCTCATCGCCGCGGGGATGCGGCGGCTGCCCGTCTGGTTGACCTCCACGCTGATTCTCCTACAGCCCGTGCTCACGACCGCGCAAGGGTGGGTCATCCTGGATCAGACGATTGGGGCGATCCAGATTATCGGGATCGCCGTCACGCTCGGCGGTATCCGCCTGGCCGTCTTGCCTTCACCGATCGGAGAGAAAGAGCGAGGAAGACCGGCCATTCCGATCGAGTGAAGCCGGGAGCAGAGCAGACGGCAAGAGGGATCTCTCGCGGCGTTCGGGCTTTCGAGAATTCTCGAAAGCCGGGAGAAGGCCGGCACATCGTGAGAGTCAAGCCGTCCGGTTTGTTCCGTTCTCTCCCTCTAACCTCCTGAGCAGCGGGCCGCGGAGGGTGAGGTAGGCGCTGCTCCCCAGGACGAGCGTTCCCCCCAGGTAGAAATGGGCGGAGGGCGTCTCGCCGAGGAAGAGGATCCCCAGGGCCGTGGCGAGGATGACGGTGGTGAGGGCGATCACCCCTCCCTCGGAGGCCGTGCAGAACTTGTAGGCGTAAGTCATCACCAACTGCCCCCCGATGGAGAAGCAGACCACGCCGCCCAGCCAGAGCCACGCCGCGCTCCGGGGGATGGTCATGCCACCCAGAAGAAGCGGCGCGGCCAGCAGCAGGCCGACCAGATGGAAGTAGAAGAAGATGACCCAGGAGGAGTCGGTCTTCCGGAGCTCCCGGATGGTCACGATGGCCGCGCCGCTGAAGAGGCCGGCCAGGAGGCCGTAGAGGTCGGAGAGGCGCAGAGCGTCGAACACGGGATTGAGGATCAGGAGGATCCCGACGAGCGCCGCTACCCCGGCGAGGAGCGTACCGAGGCCGGCCCGTTCCTTGTAAATCACCCAGGCGAACAGCGTCGCGAAGACGGGTTGCGAATAGGTTAAGAGCGTCGCATGGCTGATCGTCCCCGTGGCGATCGAGAGGAAGTAGAAGATGACGGCGAGCCCCCCGTAGATGCCGCGGGCCAGCAGGAGCTTGACATTCCCCCGGCGCAGGCGGATCCACCCCAAGCCGATCAGGCCCAGGACGAAGAGGCAGCCGCTCAGGAACCGGATGGACGTGATCTCGCCGATGGGGAGCGTGGCCGAGGCCAGCTTGGTCGCAACGGCCAGGAGGGCAAAGAGGCCCGTGGAGCCGAGCATCAAAAGAGGGCCGTTGTGGAGCAAGGGAGGCGTCATGGCGTTTCGGGGGGCGTCAACGGGCAAAGGGCTCGATGAACCGGACGGCCAGGCGGATCGCTTCGATCAGGCTTCCAGGATCCGCTTGGTTCTTCCCCGCCAGGTCATAGGCCGTGCCGTGATCCACGGAGGTCCGGATGAAGGGGAGGCCCACGGTGACGTTGACGGCCCGGCCGAAGGCGAGCATCTTGAGCGGGCCCAACCCCTGGTCGTGGTACATCGCCACGACCAGGTCGTAGTGGCCGTGATAAGCCTGGTGGAAGAGCGTGTCGGCCGGAAGGGGGTCGGAGACGTGGATCCCTTCGCCCCGCGCCTGCAGGACGGCGGGAAGGATCTCCTCCTGCTCCTCATGGCCGAAGACGCCTCCCTCGCCGGCATGGGGGTTGAGGGCGGCTACGGCGATCCGGGGGTACGGAATCCCGAAGAGCGCGCCGGCGTGGTGGGCCAGGCGGAGGGCCGTGAGCACCCGCTTCTTCTTGATGAGGCCGGGGACCTCCTTGAGCGCCGCGTGCGTCGTGACCAGGAGGACTTTGAGGGGCCCGCCGACCAGGAGCATCCCGACCTCTTTTGCGCCGCTCAGCTCGGCGAGAAGCTCCGTGTGGCCGGGGTACGGGTAGCCGGCCGCATGAAAGATCTCTTTATTGATGGGCGCCGTGACCATCGCGGCGACCTCGCGGGCCAGCGCCAAACGGGCGGCCGTGCGGATGGCTTCGTATGCCGCCGTCCCTCCCGCCTTGGTGGGGACGCCCCACCGGTGATCCCCCAAAGGGAGATGAGGGAGGTCTAGGAGAGGGATCGCCCGTGGATCGTCCGGAGTGTCGGCCGGCCGGCCGATGGAGATCAGGCGCAGGGGAGAAGCGACCAGGTCCAGGGCCTTTTGCAAAACGGCCGCCTGGCCGATGACCAAGGGACGGCAGAGATCCCTGAGCGTGGGGTCAGCCAAAGCTTT
>JACRHK010000053.1 GCA_016217625.1 Nitrospirota bacterium | reverse complement strand
CGGCCACGGCCAGCGTGACGCTCTCCATCACGGAGCCGAATGTCATCAGCGCGTTTGCCACGTTCACCGTCACGCAGACGGCGAAGACCTTTGACGGAGAGCCAATCGAAAAAGTCAGAGTGGCTGCGACATATGGCGGCCCCTCGCGGGTCACGTATCTGACCAAATCGGGCCGCGAGGTTCCGGCGGACCAGGTCGCCTGGTGGCCGATCTTCAGCAATGAGTAATGAGCGATGAGCAACGAGACGTCCTCCTCTCCCCTGGTGGCCTGCCCCTGTCTGCCGACAGGCAGGCGCAAGCAGGGAGAGGAGAGAGGTGAGGGGGATATGATGGAGCGTGACCAAAGCCAGCGCGCAATACAGAGACACCTTGCGGGGATCGTTGCAATGCTCTCTGCGATGCTTCTGCCCTCCCTCGCCTTCGCCCAATCCCTCCTCCTGCCCCCCATCCCCCTGGGTCCCGCCCCGGGCGCCGTGGCCGTGGATGAGAGGCGGCATCTGGCCGTCGTGGCAGATGAACAACTTCCCGGTCTCTATCTGGTCGATCTCCAGAGCCGCACGGTCACGGGCACGGTCACGTTGGGTAAGGAACCTGAAGGGGTGGCCGTCGATCCTGTCCTGGAACTCGCGCTGAGCGTGGACTCCCAGGCGGGCACGCTCGTCCTGAGCGATCTCACGACGCAGGCGGTGGAGGCGGCGATCCCCGTCGGCAAGCGCCCCTTTGCCGTCGCCGTCGATCCTTTCCTGCATCTGGCCGCGGTGCTTGAAGAGGACACGGGGAGCCTCTTGGTCGTCGATCTCCTGGCCCGCCAGGTAGTCCGCTCTGTCCTCCTTGGAAAAAACCTCCAGGCCGTGGCCGTCCACGAACCCACACATCAGGCCATCGTCCTCCGGGAGAAGCCGAACCAACTGGTCCTGATCGATCTCCTCACGGGCACGGTGATGGGCACGGTCCCGCTCCCGTCCGAGGGCACCGCCCTGGCCGTCCTGCCTGACCCCGCCTGGGCCGTCGTGGCCCTCCAGACGCCGGCCGGGATTGTCCTGGTCGAGCTGGCTACTCGCCAGATTTTGGCCACGCTGCCGCTCCAGAGCCCTCCGCAAGCCGTGGCTGTGCATGCGGGTTGGGGCGAAAGCCTTGCGCTGGATGCAACCCACCAGGCGCTGTTGCGGCACGACCTGGAGACGCGGACGCTTAGAGAGACCATCCCTCTGGGGAATGCACCCGTCGCCCTCGCCCTCGACCCCGCGCTGAATCTGGTGGCCATCACCGTCAAGACCACTGCGGGCGGGGCGCTCCAGCTTGTCCAACTACCCGTTCCAGACCCTTCCGGCGAGACAGCGGAGGCCACGACACCCTCTCTCCCGCAGGTGGCCACCCCCCTGGCTGCCGGTCCGCCTCTCCAGAGCTTCACACTGACGCTGGATCCTCCCACGGCCACGACTGTCCCCGGCGGCACGGTGGCCTTCCAGGTGACGCTGACGACAAGTGATGGGAAGCTCTTGACCGGCAAGGTGGACCTCACCCTCAGTGGCCTGCCGGCAGGGGTCACGGCCAAATTCAATCCACCCGTCCTGGCCGGCGGCTCGGAGACGGCGACCCTCACGCTGGAGGTGGGATCCTCAGTCCCTGCGGGGACTTATTCTTTTTCGGTCACGGGCACGGGCACGGTCACGGTCACGGTTACGGGAAGCCTCACCATCCTGCCTGCAGGCACGACGGCTCTGTCCGGGCAGATTCTGGAGACGGGCAAAAAACCTCTGCCCCACGTTACCATTCGCCTGGGGAGCCTCAGCGCCACGACCGATACCGGCGGGAACTTCCTCCTGCTCAATCCCCCGCTCGGTGAGCAGCTCGTCTTCCTGGACGGCGCCACGGCCTCGACGGCCACCACGATCTATCCCCTCATTCCCGTCAAGGTCACGATTGTCAAGGGCCAGGTGACGCCGCTCCCCTACACGCCCCATCTCCATGCCCAGAAGACGAAGGACTTCCAGGACATCCGGGACAAGGGGAAGGAGCGCAAACTCCTGGAGTCCACACTCCCCGGCTTTGAGCTCCGCATCCCGCCGGGGGCCGAGATCCTCGGCTGGGACGGCAAACCCAACGAGCGCGTCACGGTCATGACCCTGCCGGCTGATCGGCTACCCATTCCGCCCCTGCCCAAAGACATCAAAGCCCCGCGCGTTTTCATGTTCTTCTTCGACAAACCGGGGGGCGGCGTCCCCTCCGAGCCCATCCCCGTGACCCTCCCCAACGACCTGGGCCTCAAGCCGGGTGATCAGGCCATCCTCTGGTACTTCGATGAAGCGCCGAACCTGGAGGAGGCAATCTTTGACTGGCGCCCCTTCGGGACGGGGACCGTGAGCCCGGACGGCAAGACGATTGTGAGCGATCCCGGCACAGGGATTCCCCGCTTCTGCTGCGGGGCCGTCGTCGCCTCGTCAGGGCCGGGCGGTGGTACCGGCGGTGGGGACTGCGGCAGCTGCGGTTGCCAGGGAAACGGTAGCCCTTGCGGATGTTCTG
>JACRHK010000049.1 GCA_016217625.1 Nitrospirota bacterium | reverse complement strand
GTCAACATCGCTGTGAGCCTCTGCGCCCGCGTGACCCTCCGGCCGCAAGCGGGCCGGCGGGTTACGGTGATCTCGCGCGACCAGGAGCAGGAGGCGTCGTGGCCTTCGGTGGAGGCGATCGACTGGGCGGAAAAGCCCTACGTGGAACTGGCCGGCCGCCTCCTCCGGTTATTCGCGCCCGAAGGGGGGATTGTCGTGGAGACCGACTGCCAGGCGCCGGCCGGGGCGGGAACCGGAGGATCCTCGGCCCTGGGGATCGCCCTGGCTGCGGCGCTGGCCCGCCTGACAGGGAAGCCGCTGGAGAAACCGACCCTCATCGAGTGGACGAAAGCGGTCGAGACGCAGACAATCCGCGTCCCCACCGGCTACCAGGACTACTAGGCGGCGGCCTATGGCGGCCTGAGCGTCATCCGCTACGGCCCCGAGGGGGTGCGGCGCGAGGCCCTCGGCGACGCCCGGTTCCTGGGGGAGATCGAGCGTCACCTCTTCCTCGTCTACACGGGCAAGCCGCGCTTTTCAGGCGCGAACAACTGGACACTGTTCAAGCGGCACATGGACGGCGACCGGATCCTCCAGCGCTTCTTCGACCGCCTCCGGGACCATGCCCTGGCCATGGCCGAAGCGATCGGCCGGCGGGACCTCCAAGAGGTCATCCGGGTCTTCCACGCCGACTGGCTGGCGCGGCGGCAGATGCTTCCTGCCATGACGACGCCGGCTATTGATGCGTTCCTCCGGCAGGCGATGCTCCGGGGGGCGCTGGGCGGCCGGCTCTGTGGGGCGGGGGGCGGGGGGTGCCTGGCGCTGTTCATCCGGCCGGAGGCGAGGCCGCGCCTGGCGGAGTTCGCCGAGCGGTTCGGGTTCCGCGTCCTTCCCTGCCGGATTCACCGGAGGGGAGTGGTGGTGAGGGGGTTGAGGGATAAGGAGATCGAGAGATAGAGAGATCGAGAGATCAAGAGATCAAAAGATCGAGAGATTTGGAGATTGGGAGAATTCTCGTGGCTCGCACGATCTTCCATAGCGACATCAACGCCTTCTTCGCTTCCGTCGAGCAGGTGGTCAGCCCCTCGCTCCAGGGGCGGCCGGTGGCCGTGGTGGGCTCGGAGGCCCGGACGGTCATCCTTTCTCCCTCCTATGAAGCCCGGGCCTTCGGCGTGAAGACGGGAATGCGGGTCCCCGAAGCCCGACTCCTCTGCCCGGAGCTGGTCTTGATCCCTGCCCGGAACGATCGCTACACCGACGCCTGCGAGCGCCTCCTGGCCCTCTACCGGGAAGTCACTCCCCTGGTGGAAGTCTTTTCCATTGACGAGGCGTTCCTGGATGTGACAGCTTCCCTTCCCTTGTTTGGGGGCGTTCTCACCCTGGCCCGAAGGATCAAACAGCGGATGCGGGAGCGCCTGGGCCTGCGCTGCTCCATCGGGATTGCGCCGAACAAGCTCCTGGCCAAGCTGGGAAGCGATCTCCAGAAGCCGGACGGCCTCGTCGTCCTGGGTCGGGAGACGGCCGGGGAGGTGCTGGAATCACTTCCCGTGGAGACCCTCTGCGGCATCGGGCCCCGATTCAAGATCGCGCTGGATGCCCTGGGAATCCGGACGTGCGGGGAGTTGGGGCGGGCGCCGGTCCGGTTGCTCAAGGCCCGGTTCGGCGTGGTGGGGGAGCGGCTGAGGTGCATGGGGCAGGGGATCGACGAGAGCCCCGTCGTCCCCCAGGAGGAGGAGCCGGAGGCGAAGAGCGGCGGCCATTCGGTGACGCTCCCCCGCGATCTCGCGCGGAAAGAGGAGGTGGAAGAAGTCCTCCTGCACCTCAGCGAGATGGTCGGGCGGCGGCTCCGGCGGGCCCATGCATGGGGATTGACGACTGTCCTGACCCTCCGGCACAGCGACTTCGAGACGTTCAGCCGGCAGCACCGGAGCCGGTCCCTCACAAACGACTCCCTGGAGATCTACGCGCGGGCGCGGGAGATCCTGGGGGGGATCGCCCTGCGGAAGCCGGTGCGTCTGGTGGGCGTAAGCGTGACGGATCTGGAACGAAACGTAGACCAAATTCCCCTGTACGAGGCTGAGCGGCGGAGGCGGCGTGCCGTGGAGGCGGCAGACGCGGTCAATGACCGGTACGGGGATTTCACTGTGACCTGGGCCACGCTCCTGACGCGCTTCCGGCACAAGGGGGTCATCTCCCCGGCCTGGAGGCCCGGAGGGAGCCGGCGGGTGGAGTTCACCCCGGACCACGGAGGAAGCCCCGCCTGTGATGGGGGGGAGGGACGGCGTGGTAAACCCGAAGGAATGTCCCCGAAGCCACGGCTGTCAAGCCGTGGTACGGGGTTCATCCCCCCTACCTTTCCGGCAGGCAGGCACGGTGGGAGGGATTCCCGATGAAGCAGCGGCGCGTGATCCGGACACCCCTGGGGATGCTCCGGCTGGAGGCGGACGGCCGGGGACTCACGGCGATGGAGTTCTGCCGGGCGCGGCAGGCGGGAGGGGCTGACTCGCCGCTGTTGCTGGAAGCGGAGAAGCAGTTGGTCGAATACTTCGCCGGCGCGCGGAGGGCGTTTCGCCTTCCATCGGCGCCGGAGGGGACGCCGTTTCAACAGGCCGTCTGGAAAGCCCTGCTTCGGATTCCTTGCGGGGAGACGCGGAGCTATGGCGAGGTCGCCCGGATGGTCGGCCGGCCCAGCGCGGCCAGGGCCGTGGGGCAGGCCTGCAATCGGAATCCCTTGGGGATCGTGGTTCCGTGTCACCGGGTCGTGGGAAAGGATGGGGCCTTGACCGGATATGCGGGCGGGATACACCTTAAACGGCGACTGCTGGCCCTGGAGAGGCAGGGAGCAGTAAGGAGTAAGGAGTAAGGAGTAAGGAGTAAGGAGATTGAAGGGCTAGGCGCTGAAAGCTGGGATTCGTGAAGATCCGCAAACTTCATTCCTGGAACCTGACTCCTAAAGAAGCTGTTGCCCTGCAATCCAGGCTGGCAGAGAACGTGGCGCAAGAGGGAGGTCCGCTTCGGGTGCGGTGGGTCGCGGGGGCCGACGTGGCGACGTCGCGATTTTCAACATGGGCCTGGGCAGGCGTCGTTGTCCTGCGTTATCCCGACCTGCAGGTGGTTGAGGAACAGTACGGAAGCGCCGAGCTGACTTTCCCCTACATTCCCGGCCTCCTGGCATTCCGGGAAATCCCCCTGCTCCTGGATCTGTTTGCCCGCCTTCGCCATCGGCCGGACCTCCTGCTTGTGGACGGACAGGGAGTGGCGCATCCCCGGGGGTTGGGCCTGGCCTCCCACCTGGGGCTCCTCCTGGAAATTCCCACCATCGGCTGCGCGAAAAGCCGCCTCTGCGGATACCATGCGACGCCTGGCCGGAAGCGGGGATCGTCGGTTTCGCTTCGTGAGACGGGGAGAACGGCAGGACGCGCCATCGGGTATGTCCTTCGGACAAAGAACGGAGTCCGCCCGGTGTACGTCTCGGTCGGGCATCGGATCAGCCTCCGATCCGCCGTACGATGGACGCTGGCCTGCTGCCGGGGATACCGTCTACCCGAACCGACTCGCCAAGCGCATTTGCTGGTGAACCGTCTGCGCAGGGATGCCGAGGGCTCCCCCAGGTGTCGCATCCGCGCAATAGGATAACCCATTGAATTTACAGATGGTTTGTTTTGTCCCTTCTTACGGCAACGAGGTGTGAGGTGAACGCCTTATGGCCTAGGAGATAGGTCTCCGGGCGGGAATGCGGAGGAGATGGTCGCTTTGGCTGGAAAAATCTGCTTGATGCCGTGGAGGAAATCGGCTAAATTGTGGTACAATACGCAATGTCTTTCTTACTGCACATCACACTCGTCATGCTGTGGGATTGCAACGAACGCTCAGGTTCGGCATGACGTGATGCATGGGTTATTGGACGGGGCTTTCTCGAGCGCGACCCGTTTCCGAATCTCCGCGAGTGCGGACGCCATCGTAGTGTGCCTGCCTGCCAGGATGGGGTGGGCGGGCAAGAGATCACCACGTTAACGCAGGAGGAAGACGATGAAGAAGCGGAGGAGTTCCCGTAAAACGGTAAAAAAGAAGAATCCGGCGAAGCCGGCCAGGAAGAAAAAGGCCGCCAAGGCGAAATCGAAGGCTAAAAAACCGGCGAAGCGATCCGTCAGGAAGGGTGCTAAGAAAAAGGCGGCGAAGCGGAGAAAGCCGGCGCCGAAAAAGCGCGTCGCGAAGAAAGCCGCAAAAAAGAAAGCCCCTGCCAAGAAGGTGAAGAAGAAGGTTGCGAAGAAGGCGGCGCGGCCGAAGAAGAAAGCTCCTGCGAAGAAGCCTGCCGTCAAGAAGGCGCCCGCTCCCAGACCTGCTGTCAAAGCCCCTGCGCCCAAGCCTCAACCTGTTCCTCCCATCACGGCCGTGGCGCCGAACGAGCAGGAGGTCGGGGTGGTGACCCACTACTATTCCCACTTGGGCGTCGCCGTCTTGCGGCTGACCCAGGGGAGTCTCCGGACGGGGGATATCATCCACGTCAAGGGACATACCACGGATTTCCGCCAGGTCATCGAGTCGATAGAGATCGAGCACCAGAAGGTCCCGATGGTGACGCCCGGGCAGTCCTTCGGCCTTAAGGTCATGGACCATACGCGGGAGCACGACAAGGTCTACAAAGTGATGGCGTAGTATGTCCTCCCGTCGCGCCTCCGCCGTGGAGGCGCGCAGGCAATCTCCACAGGGGCGGGGGCGCATCTCCCGCCCTTTTGTTTTTCCTTTCCCGCCAGGGTTATTCCTGGCCGAAGAATCGGAGAAACTGGGAGGAGGATAGGGGGGCGACGGATGCCGCAGCCAGGTTTTCTTCGACGTGCTCCACTCGTTTCATCCCCACGAGCGCGGTGCCCATCCCGGGCGTCGAGCGGACGAACTGGATCGCCCGCTGGGCGTCGGTGTGCAGTCCCGCGAAGACCTCCCGCAACTCCTGGGGCAATTCCCTGCTTAATTGACCCTGCAGGATGGAGGCGCTCGCCATCACGTAGAGTCCGTACTCTTCGGCGGCGGCGAGCGTGCTCAACCAGTTTTCATCCACTTGCTGGGTGCGTTCGTTGTACGCCTCGGGCATTCCTAAATTATAGGGGAGCTGGATGATCCGGAAGCGATGTCGGCTCCCCGCGATGTCCCGCGCCGTCTGGATGAGTTCTGCCAGCATGAGGTGATCGCGGGATCGGGAGTGATTGCGGTATCCGTCCCACGTGGCGGTGCCGTACATCCGAATCTTTCCCTGGTCCGCCGCCTCTTCCAGGAAGGCGAAGGCCGCGCGGATCCGCTTCAGGAACTCTTCCCGGGAGATCTCTTGAAGCTGGGTCTCAGGGTTGTGGAGATAGTAGGCGTCCAGGCACGCAAGGCCGAGGTTCGAGAGGCTGAGATCAATCTGGTGGGCCAGGTACTTGGGCGTCATGCAGTGGCAGCCAGCCACGATCTCCTCCGGCTGAACAATACCGGGCTGGACGAACGTCGACATGAAATGGTCCACCGGGTTTCCCGGGGGCGCGCCGTCGAAGGGGATGAACCCTCCCTTGGTGGCGACGAAGATCTCCTCCCGTCGGAAGACTCCCTCGGCAAAGAGGGCGCTGAGTGCCGCACCGATGGCCCGTTCGCTCCGCTGGCAGCGGTAGTTGATGGCCGAATCCAGGACGTTGCAACCCAG
>JACRHK010000046.1 GCA_016217625.1 Nitrospirota bacterium | reverse complement strand
AGGCGGCGGTCGGGGCGGTGCGCCGGGGGGCGCTGGACGGGGCCCGGGTCCTGGAGGCGGCCGGACGCGTGGCCGCTGCAAAGAAACGTTTGGGTCTCTCTCGTCTTCCGGCGCGACAGGTGATGCCCGTGGGGGCGACCGAAGCGCAAGCCCTCGCGGATCGCCTGGCCGCCCGGGCCGTCCGCGTCGCGCGGGGGAGCGATCGGTTGCCGTTCATTCTAGCAGGCCATCGGGTGGTCCACCTCATTCTGGATGATGACGATCAGCCCGGAGTGGAACTCCTCTTCCAGGAGGCCCTGCTCGCTTCAGCCGCCAAGACGGAAACGCTCCGCCTGACGCCTGGCTCTCCGCCGGAAGGGCAGGCGCGCGCGCTGGGGCTTGCTCGGAAGACGGATCGGATCCTCGTGTCCTGCTTCGGCCGGATCGCCGCCTGGAAGGGGCGCGCGGGGCTTCATCCCGCGCTCCGATCGTTCGCCGAGAGCATTCTACCGACGGAGAAGCCGGCTGCCCTCGTCTGTTTCGGAAGTCCAGAACTCGCGCGCGGTCTGGAGGCTCCCTTGTTGATCCTGGCCTACGATGACCTCCCTGCCGCGCAGCGGGCTGCGGCGGCCAGCTTGACGGGAGTTCCGGCGTGACGGCGCTTGACTGGGGGATCGTCGCGTCCTATCTCCTCTTGTCGCTGGCCATCGGCCTCGCCTACACCCGCCGCGCCTCGTCCTCCACGCAGGAGTTCTTCCTCTCGGGCCGGAACCTTCCCTGGTGGCTGGCGGGGACTTCGATGGTCGCCACGACCTTTTCCTCCGACACGCCCCTCTACGTCACCGGCCTCGTGCGGACGCACGGCATCTACGAGAACTGGCAGTGGTGGGGATTCCTGGTGGGCGGCCTCTTCGCCGTCTTCTTCCTCGCGCGGCTGTGGCGGCGGCTGGGCGTGATGACGGACGTGGAGCTCATCGAGCTCCGCTACGCGGGCCGCCCGGCGGCGGTCCTCCGGGGGTTCAAGGCGATCTACTTCTCCGTCGCGATCCACACGATCATCAAGGCCCAGGTCATCCTCGCCATGGTGAAGATCCTCGACGTGGCGCTGGGCTGGGGCAAATGGGAGGCGATCGCCGTCTCGAGCGGCGTGACCCTCTTCTACTGCCTGCTGTCGGGGTCCTGGGGAGTCGTCCTCACCGCCTTCTTCCAGTTCCTTGTGGCCAGGGCCGGGGCGATCGTCCTGGCTGTCGCCGCGGTCCATGCGGCGGGGGGGGTTGAAGGGATTCGCGCGGGACTGGAAACCCAGGGGCAATCCGAGGCGCTCCACTTCTTCCCGCCGTGGGAGGGGGACTTCCTGAGCACGGCCTTCCTGACCTTCTGCGCCTACCTGGGCGTCCAGTGGTGGGCCCGCTACAGCTCCGACGGCGGCGGCGTCATCGTCCAGCGCATGGCCTCCTGCCGGGACGAGCGGCACGCCCTCTGGGCCACGTTCTATTTCAACCTCGCCAACTATGCCGTGCGGACCTGGCCCTGGGTCCTGGCCGCCCTGGCCTCGCTCGTCCTCTATCCGGCAGCCACCGACCACGAATTGGTTTACCCCCGGATGATGATGGACCTTCTCCCCGAGGGGCTCCGGGGGCTTGTCCTCGCCTCGTTCTTCGCGGCGTTCATGTCGACGATGAGCACCTATCTTAACCTCTCCTCGGCGTATTTCATAAACGATTTTTACCGCCGCTTCGTGGCACGGGGATCGACCGAAGCGCACTATGTCCGCGTGGCCCGCCTCTCGATGCTGGGGTTGAGCCTCCTGACGGCCCTCGTGGCCTATCAGGTAAGCTCCATCGTCGAGGTCTTCAAGTTCCTCATCGCCTTCGGGAGCGGGACCGGCCTCGTTTACCTCTTGCGCTGGTACTGGTGGCGGGTCAACGCCTGGAGCGAGATCGCCGCCATGGTCGCCTCGATGGCTCTTTCCTTGGCCCTCTACCTCACGCCATGGGGGATTGCATTGCCGTACGTGACCAAGCTGGGAATGATCGTCGGGGGATCCACCGTGGTCTGGCTGCTGGCCACCTTCCTGACGGCGCCCGTGCCGGAGGAGCGGCTCCGGGCCTTCTGGGAGCGCACCCGACCCGGGGGGCCGGGCTGGAGGCGGTTCGGCGCGGGCGAACCGCTGGGTCCGCAGATTAGGCAGTGGGCAGGCGGGTGCCTCCTCGTTGCGGGATTGACCCTGGGGACGGGAAAGTGGCTGTTAGGCGCTCATGCCGAAGGGATGTTCGCGTTGGCGGCGGCGGCGGTCGGGCTCGCGCTCATGATGGCTCGCAGTACGGCGCGTCCATCCGGGAGCGGCCGAGACCCAGCAGACCGCGAAAGAAAATAAAAAAACCGCAGGGGGCGGTGAGAGCCCCCTGCGGCGGAGGAAGAGGTGCCGGGGGAACCGATTGCACCTCTTCGTCTTCTTACCACTGCAAGAGATCGGAGGCAAAGCGGGTTTCGGTCTCGTGGGCGTCAAGGGTGACTGTATAGACCGTCCCCCCGCCTTTCACCGTTAACAGCGTTCCCTGGGCGTCATAGAACTTGAGATCGATCGTCAGAGTACCTGTGCCGCTGTTCGTCAAGACGATGAGGCTGTCCAGCGATTTGCGCTCCGGCTTGCCGTCGTCATCGTCATCATCCACATCAAAGAGGAATGGGGTGGTGAAGGTCGCCGTCGTTCCGGTCAAGGGGGGGATCTGATAGGGGATCGTTTTTTCGAGCCCAGGGTTCATGGTGACCACCATCCCCACCAGCGTCGTGCCTCCGTTGACCTTGAACTCGATGCTCCCGAAACGGACGACCTTTTTCGCTTCGACGCCCTCCGCCAATAACGCAACCCCTGCCAGGCAAAGGAGGCTGATGAAGCAGGTCCTCATTAATAGCTGCCGAACCCTCATCTGTTTCCTCCGAAGTGGTGAACCAAATCTTGCGGCTTCTGAGGCTCCTGGTGAGCGGGAAGAAGACAGCCGCCTACTGGTGTCTCTGGCGGCTCGACTGGCGTGAAGGGCGGCGTCGACTCCTTCGTAGCCTCGGGGCTCTGCGTCCCCGCCTTTCGGCGGATTTGCTCTGAGCAAAGACACGTTCCTGCTTTGTAGAATGAGCAATGAAGGTGCCAAAGGCCACGCCTTTCAAATTGGATAATAAAATCCCTTTGATTTCAATATGTTATGATATTTTCCCTCGGCGATCCTGCAACAGAGAGGAGGCTTTCTCCAGCCCTGGCCTGCACAAAAATGTTCAATGCTGCACCATATTGTACAACTTGGGGACTGGTTATTTGGCCCCCTCGTACCCTATGGGTAAATGGGGGAACGCTGGGTATTAGGTGCGCTGAGAGGGAAGTTTTTTGACCCGGTATTGAAAGACCCGGCGGGTGAGGCCCAGGGCGCGGGCGGCCCGTGATTGGTTCCCGTGGAGTTCCAGGGCCTTCTCAAGGAGCCGCTGTTCGAGGGCCTCGAGCGTTGTGCCGGCGTCGAGGATGCGCGCGATGACCTCGTCCTGGATCGGGCCGGGCGTCTGGTTGGGAAGCAAGGCGGGAGGGATCCATTCCTCTTCGCACAGGAGCACGGCGCGCTCGAGGGCGTTCT
>JACRHK010000052.1 GCA_016217625.1 Nitrospirota bacterium | reverse complement strand
GGAATATTTCTTGTGGCCCTTGGCGCATTGATGGGCGTGCTCTCCTTCGTCAGATACAAAAAGGTTGAAAGGCAGATAGAGGAAGACACTTATCAGCCATCACTGATACTCGACATATTGCTCACCATATCAGTCCTCGCAATCGGAGTATTCCTCGCGATCTATCTGATCCACAGTATTTAGATCATTCGAAATATAAGGAGACTAAAATGCCTGAAAGTTCCAATGAGAGAGAGAACGTATCAAAACATATCCTCCCCACAGCAGCAAACCTGCTTGGATTATGCTTCATCTTGATTAGCTTTTTGAAGCTATGGAAACTTGACGGGAAGGTCTATCTTATCATTGATAAGCTTGTAGGTTTATCCATCGTCCTTTTTCTTGTCTCAAGTTTATTGTCTTATATGTCCATGAGGGCCAGAAAGAAGTCTGCATATTATGAAAAAGTCGCAGACATCTTTTTTCTGATCGGTCTGTTTTCCATGACAGCCTTTTCATTGATGATTGCCTTTGAAGTGCTATAGGCTTCCACCAATGCCTTGGTGAAGAGGAGGTCCAGGACCTTGGAGACGTCTACCTGTACACCCCGCTTCGGTGATCCGCTGCCGTCATGTAGACGATCCTTTCTTGCTCGTTGAATTCGTAAAAGAATCGCCACGCTCCCACCCGGTATCTCCATGTCGGAGGCGTCCATTGCTTGAGCCTTTTGATGTTGGGGCCGAAGCGGGGTTCGGCTCTGAGCTGCGGATAGATGTGCGCTTGGAGTTTTGCCTTGATCTTGTGCAGGCCGGAACGACCTAACTGAGCGAGGTCTTGCTGAAACGTTCCGGTTTCGAAGATGCGGTAGTTACCCAACCGGCGTTCCCCTCTTCCTCCTGGCGTCCCTGGAACCCCTTCTCAGGCGTTCGATGAGCCGCTCGTCGGCCATGATCTCCGCCATTTCGATGTCATCCACGAAGACGGTCTCCAGGATGTGCGCCTTGACGGCCGTTTCAATGAAATTAGCCAATGAGCGATTCTCAGCCTTTGCCATCTTTGCGAAAGAACGGTACGTTTCCTCGTTGATTCGAAGGGTCAGTGTCTTCGGCATGTCGACCTCCTTTGCGTCATAAATATTCTATCTGCTTCAATGTGAATAAGCAAACACTTTGGTAACAGTTCGGGGATCTAGGGGTTCTTGGGGAAGAGGAGGTCCAGGACCTTGGAGACATCCAGGAGATCCTCAAAGAGGTGGTCGGGCTCGGCCTCGCGGAGGGCCTCCAGGGTGACGCTCCCCGTGGCGACGGCCACGGCCACGGCGCCGTGGGGGCGACAGCACTCGACGTCGCGCGGCGTGTCGCCGATGACCAGCGTATCTGCCGGAGACAGCGCGACCCCCTTGCGATCGCGGAGCCGCTCCAGGGCGATGGGGACCAGGAGGTTCCGGTCCTCGGCGTCGGAGCCGAAGGCGCCGAAGCCGAAATGCTCCCAGAGGCCGAAATGGGCGAGCTTCAGCCGGGCCCCTTCTTCAAGGTTTCCCGTGAGGAGGCCGAGGTGGAGGCCTTCGATCCGCCGCAGGGTGTCCAGGAGAGATTGCACCCCCGGCTTCATCTTTGCGTCGGAGGCGTCCCGAGCCAGCTCCTCGCGGAGATAATCAAGGTAGAGGTTCAGCACCCGGTCCATCTGTTCGTCCGTCTCCTGCAGGCCATGGGCGCGCAGGGCCTCCCGGACGATCTGCCGGTCGGTCTTTCCCCCCATCCGGATTTCCTCGAACCCGTCGGCAATCCCGATCGCCTCGGCATAGGCCCGGGTCACGGCCCGGCGCCCCGCGCCGCCGGTCTCCAGCAATGTCCCGTCGATGTCGAACAACACGGCCTTGGGGGATGCCAGCCGCCGCCGCTCGCCATGCATCTTCGCTTCAATCTCCATCCGTCGTTGATCCCTCCGTCGATCGAGAATCTCGGCCAGGATCGGCAAGAGCAGGAACCCGCCCGGCGCCAGGAAAGCCGCCAAGAGCGGAAGGTCCTCCGCCAAATGGCGGAGGTGGGCTTTAATCAGCGCCAGATCCTCCGCCGTCCACCGGTCGTTCCGCCCTTTCATCAGGAGGCGCATGAGGTCTTTGACCTCCAGGACCTCCGCCAGGATCGCCTCGCGGTGGCGCAACAGGCGCTCGCGCACTTCCTGAATCCGGAACATCTCCCCTCCCGTGGCCCGCGGTGCCGCGTCTCTGTCAAGATAGCAGAGAGCGCAAGGATGATCAAGGGGGCAGAGCGCCTTTCCCTTGTCTTGACAACGGGTCTATGCTAAGGTATGCGGGTTCTAGAATGCTTCGTGACAAGGAGGGCTGATGCCATGAGGGTCAGGGAAGTTATGCAGACGGCGTTCGACGTGGTCGGCCCCGAGACGACGCTTCGGGAGGCGGCGGTCCGTTTCCGGTCCGGCAAGGGGCGGGGGGAAGGGGGCGTCCCCGCTCTGATCGTGATGGAGGGGGAGAAGCTGGTCGGGATCATTTCCATCACCGACGTGCTCAAGGCGATCCTCCCCCCCTATATCCTCCAGGATCCCCACCTGGCCCACATGGCCTGGGACGGTTTGCTGGAAGCCCAGTGCGAGAAGATCCAAAATAAGAAGGTCCGGGAGATCATGACGAAGCAGGTCGTGACGATCGCTGAGGACGCCGTCCTGGCCGAGGCGGCGGAGCACTTCCTGAGCCGCCACATCCACTCCATCCCGGTGACGCGCGGGGAGAAGGTGGTGGGGATCCTGTATCTCTCAGATCTGGCCCGTCGGGTGCTCGGGCGGTGCGAGGGGGGCGCCCCTTGAGCGATCTGTACCTCGGGACGGCGATCTTCCTCCTGGCCTACGCCGTCATCATCACGGAGAAAGTCCACAAGACGGTCGTCGCCTTGGTAGGAGCGACCCTCATGCTCCTCTTCGGGATCCTCACGCAGGAGGAGGCGTTCCACAGCGAGACCTACGGGATCGACTACAACGTGATCTTCCTCCTCATCGGGATGATGATCATCATTAATGTCATGAAGGAGACGGGGGTCTTCCAGTGGCTGGCGATCAAGTCGGCGAAGCTGGCCAAAGGCGAGCCGTTCCGCCTGATGATCATCCTCTCCCTCGTCACGGCCGTCATCTCGGCGTTCCTGGACAACGTGACCACGGTGCTGCTGGTCGCGCCCGTGACGGTCCTCATCTGCGAGGCGATCGAAGTGGACGTGGTGCCCTTTCTGATCACCGAGGCCATCGCCAGCAACATCGGCGGGACGGCGACGCTCATCGGCGACCCGCCGAACATCATGATCGCCTCGAAGGCGAACCTCACGTTCATGGACTTCGTCATCCACCTCACGCCCGTCGTGATCATGATCTTGGTCTCCTATCTCATCACGCTGCGGCTTGTCTTCGGCCGCCGCCTCCGGGTCTCGGAAGAGCTCAGGGCCCGGGTCATGACCATGGAGGAGGAGGCGGCCATCACCGATCGCCCCCTCATGGTCAAGTCGCTCCTCGTCATGGGGCTGACGATCGTGGGATTCGTCTTCCATCACCAGCTCCACTTCCAGCCCGCCACGGTGGCGCTGGCGGGCGCGTCCCTGCTGCTGCTCGTCTCCCGGGCGGAGCCGCTCAAGATCCTGGAGGCGGTGGAATGGCCCACGCTCTTCTTCTTCATCGGTCTGTTCATCATCATCGGGGGGGTGGTGAAGGTCGGCCTCATCAAGCTCATGAGTGAATGGGTCCTCTCGATCACGCAGGGGAACCTCTTCGCCACCTCGATGGTTATATTGTGGTTCTCAGCCTTCGCCTCGGCCATTGTGGACAACATCCCCTACGTGGCCACAATGAACCCCCTGGTCATCGAGATGGCCAAGGGGATGTGGCCCCACCTCTCCGGGACGGCGCTCCTCCAGCACCCGGACTTGATGCCGATCTGGTGGTCGTTATCGCTGGGGGCCTGCCTGGGAGGGAACGGCACCCTGATCGGTGCGTCGGCCAACGTGGTGGTGGCGGGAATCGCCGAGAAGGCGGGGCGGCCGGTGACGTTTCTGCGGTTCACGAAGTACGGCATGCCGCTCATGATCGAGTCGGTGCTGATTGCGACGGTCTACATCTGGCTTCGGTATTACGTGTGATAGCGCATACAGAGGCGAATGGGTCGGCAAGTTCTTCCCTCTCCTTGAAAAGGAGAGGGTGGGGTGAGGATTTCAGCCCGAGGCGAGCAACCCTCACCCTTTCCCTCTCCCTGTTAGGGAGAGGGGAGTTTGGCTGACGATTTTATCGACGCGGAGAAAGCTGTGGATCCCTTACTCCTCAACTACCTGGTCGCGGGCGTGATCTTCTCGGTCACGTTCGTCCTCATCTTCTCTGAGCGCCTCCACCGGACTGTGGCCGGCGTCATCGGGGCCGTCGTGATGGTCGTGGCCGGGATGCTTCTGGGGTTCTACTCCCAGGGAGCGGCGCTCAAGGCCATCGACTTCAACACCATGGGCCTCCTCTTCGGGATGATGGTTCTGGTGGCGATGTTGGGGAAGACGGGGGCTTTCGAGTACCTGGCCATC
>JACRHK010000051.1 GCA_016217625.1 Nitrospirota bacterium | reverse complement strand
CGCGTTGAAGGATGCCGAACGGGGATTGGGCGGCGTGTCCATCGAGATGGAGGAAGGAACTCTGCCCTTCATCGCCCAGTCCTCGCAAGGGGACGCCCGACAGGCGCTGAACACGCTGGAGGCTGCCGTGATGATCACGCCTCCGGACGAGCGGGGCATCCGCCGCATCACCATCGCCGCCTGCCAGGAGGCGCTTCAGAAGAAGGCGCTCCTGTACGACAAGGCCGGCGAGGAGCACTACAACGTCATCTCGGCTTTCATTAAGTCGCTCCGGGGGAGCGACCCGGACGCCGCCCTCTACTGGATGGCCCGGATGCTGGAGGCCGGGGAAGAGCCGCTCTTTATCGCCCGGCGGATGGTCATCTTCGCGGCGGAGGATGTGGGCAATGCCGATCCCCAGGCGCTCCAGGTCGCCCTGGCCGTGAAAGACGCCTTCGACTTCGTCGGGATGCCCGAAGGGTGGATCCCCCTGGCCCAGGGGGTGACGTACCTGGCCACGGCCCCCAAGAGCAACGCCTCCTATGCGGCCTACCTGGAGGCGCTCGAAGATGTCAAGCAGCATGGGACGCTGGGGGTGCCGCTCCCCATCCGCAACGCGCCCACGGGCCTCATGAAGCAGTTGGGTTACGGCAAGGGGTATCGCTATCCCCACGACGCGCCGGAGGGGGTCGTCGCTCAGGAGTACCTGCCGGAGCGATTGGAGGGACGGGAGTATTACCGTCCGAAATCCAGCGGCTTTGAGCGGACGATCAAGGAGCGGCTTGAACAGATCAAGGCGAAAAAGAAGCAGTAGACTCGCTGCGCCTCTCGCAGCCCTGTTCATCGTATCCGTCTTCTCCTTCGGCAGCATGGAAGGGGCTACAGAGAAACGCCGGGACTTCATTCCCCTGAAGGCCGGGATCTTCCTTGTCGCCGGTCCGCGGCTCACCGACCCGAACTTCGCGCAGTCCGTCGTCCTCCTCATCGAATACGGTGAGAACGGCGCCATCGGCCTCATCATCAACCGCCGGACGGAGGTTTCTGCCGCCGATGTCCTCCCTGAGACAGAGGAGTACAAGGGCCTCGCGCAGCCCATCTTCTTCGGAGGCCCCGTTCATACCCGCCGCATTTTCGCCCTCATCCCATCCGGGCGGGCCGTTGAGGGGGCCAAGCAGGTCATCAGGGGCGTCCATTTCACCGGCAACAAGGACGTCCTCCAACATGCCCTGAAAGACAAGGATCTCAGGGGTAAGTTGAGGTTCTTCGCCGGCTACGCCGGATGGGCGCCGGGACAGCTTGAGAGTGAGATGCGGCGCGGGGGCTGGATACCGACGAAGGCAGAGGCCGAGCGGGTGTTCGACAAAGACCCCGAAAAGCTATGGCACAGGTTGCTGAAAATCCCTGAAGGAATACAGGTCCGACTGCCGAGCCTAGATGCCGAGGTATTCCTCCTCGGCAGCGTCAGCCCTTTAGCTGCTTCGGCTGCCGCGGCTTGGCGATCACGTGAAGTGTTCCTATCTGCGCTTCCTCAAACTCTACGCCGTGCGCCTTAATCGTCTTCCTGGCCTCCTCAAGGTTGCGCCCCTCGCTGAAAGCCATGAGCAGGCTCTTGCAGACATCGCAGCGCGCAGCCTGCTGGGGCTTCTTCAGATCGCGGCGCGCCGAGGCCATGCAGCAGGGCTTCATGACCGCACCATCTTGACGAGTCGGCTCTTGGGAATGCGAGGGGAAGGCGCGGGTTGTTCCGCCGGATAACCCACCGGCACGATAGCTGCGGGCCTGAGGTGTTCGGGAATGTCGAGCAAGGCCCTTACCCGTTCTTCGTCGAAGGCCCCGACCCATACGCTTCCGAGCCCCAGCGCATGAGCAACCAGCAGCATGTTCTGGACGCTGGCCGCCACGTCCTGGATCATGTAAAGTTCCGTTCCCCGCCGGCCGTAGGTGCGCGCGATGCGGCGGTCGGCGCAGGCCACCACGACCAACGGGGCCTGGGCCACGAACTCCTGGGCCAGAGCGGCCTCGGCGAGCTGCTCCCGAATCTTCCGGTCGAAGACGAAGTAGAAGAAGCGCGACTGGAGGTTGCCGGCGCTCGGGGCCCAGCGGAGGGCCTCGATGAGATCGTCCAGCACCTCGTCGGGGATCGGCCGCTCCTGGAAAGCCCGGATGCTCCGGCGCCGGCGGATGATCTGCAAGAGGTCCATGTCCTTGTGAGTCCTCTCCGATGAGGATACTCCAACTGTCCATGTCTTGACAACCTTGTCGGGTTGGTGCTACCGTTTCCCCACACATGCCTGCCTGCCGGTAGGCAGGGAGGGACGATGCGTTACTCGCAGTTATTGATCCCCACGTTGAAGGAAGATCCCGTCGAAGCCGAGGCGGCGAGCCACCGGCTGATGCTCCGGGCCGGGTACGTCCGCCAGCTTGCGGCCGGCCTGTACCTTTACCTGCCGCTGGGGCAGCGGGTGATGGAGAAGATCCTCGCCATCATCCGTGAGGAGATGCGGGCCATCGGCGCCCAGGAGATGACCCTGCCGATCCTGCATCCGGCCGAGATCTGGCGGGAGACGGGCCGGTACGAAGCCATCGGGCCCGAGTTGTTCCGCCTCAAAGATCGAGGCGACCGCGAGATGGTCCTGGGGATGACGCACGAGGAAGTCATCGCCTGGCTGGCCGCCCGGGAGATCCGATCCTACCGGGAGCTCCCGCAGGTCTGGTACCAGATCCAGACGAAGCTCCGCGATGAGGCGCGGCCCAAGAGCGGCGTCCTCCGCACGCGGGAATTTCTCATGAAGGACTCATACTCCCTCGACGCGAGCGAAGAGGGATTACAGAAGAACTATCAGGCCCATCTGGAGGCCTACCGCCGGATCTTCACGCGCTGCGGCCTGCGCTTCTACGTGGTGGAGAGCGACCCGGGGATGATGGGGGGCGCCGGAGCCCACGAGTTCATGGCGCCCAGCCCGGCGGGCGAAGACGAGATCGCCCTCTGCGCCTGCGGCTACGCGGCGAACGTCGAGCTGGCCGATTCGCAGCCGCCCGTTCCCGATTTTCCCCGCTGGCTGAAGCTGGAAGACGTTGCGACGCCGGAGCAACGGACAATCGACGAAGTCACCGCCTTCCTCGGCGTGGACCCCAAGGTCTGCATTAAGACGCTTTTGCTCATCGGCGATCAGGGGCCGTTCCTGGCGCTCATCCGGGGAGACCAGACGCTTCATGAGAAGAAACTCGCGCGCCTCATGGGCCCCTTCCGGCCCGCGCACCGCGAGGAGGTGGCGCAGGTTGCGGGCGCGGAAGCCGGCTTTGTAGGCCCCGTGGGCCTGGATCTTCCCAAGATCGCCGACCGCGCGCTGCAATCGGGGGTGTATCTCACCGGCGCCAACAAGGCGGGGTGGCATCTCCAGGGGGTCGTGCCCGGGCATCACTTTGAGGCCCGTTTTGCCGACATCCATGTGGCGCGACCCGGCGACGGCTGCCCCGCCTGCGGCCGGTCCCTGCAGATCGAGCGGGTCATCGAGGTGGGGAACATCTTCAAGCTGGGGACGAAATACTCCGTCTCGCTCAAGGCGATGTTCCTGGACGAGCAGGGGCGGCAGCAGCCGATCATCATGGGGAGCTACGGGATCGGCCCCGCCCGGATCGCCGCGGCCGCCATCGAGCAGCACCACGACGGGAACGGGATCATCTGGCCCTTGACGATCGCCCCGTTCCATGCGGTCCTCCTTCCCCTGAATGTCCGGATCGAGGCGTGCCGGGAAACGGCCGAGCGGTATCACCGGGAGCTGGAAGCCGCGGGCG
>JACRHK010000050.1 GCA_016217625.1 Nitrospirota bacterium | reverse complement strand
GGGGCAGGATGTATCCTGCCCTGCGTAGGGGCAGGATGTATCCTGCCCTGCGTAGGGGCAGGATGTATCCTGACCTAAGTAAAGACGTCGTTTCCATCCAGCAGGGCGCCATGCATGGCGCCCCTACCGTTATGAATCGGACATCTTTGTCTATGATCGTCCAAAATTACAAAGCGGAAGTGACACGCCGGATTCGTCGCAACACTCAAGTATATTTCACATGGCAGCGCAATTATTACGAGCGGGTTATCCGCAATGAAATCGAACTCAACCAGGTCAGGCAATATATTCAAGGTAACCCGCTAAACTGGGAAACGGATGAGGAGAATCCTAAAAAGCAACAAAGATGAGAGAGACTGGTTTTAAAAGCCGGTGTCCTTTCTAGAACAGGCTACTGCTTTACCCAAGATGAGCGTCGGCGGATGGAGGCGACGGTGCCGGTGGTATAGATAGGTGACAAGTGATGAGTAAGACCACCCAAGAGATGCTCCTGAAACTGAAGATATCGCTCGCAGAGATGTATGGCGAGCGACTGAAAGGCCTGTATCTTTATGGCTCTTACGCCCGCGGTGAGGAACGGTCCGGCTCGGACCTGGATGTGGCCATGATCCTCGATCAGTACGAACGACCCTGGTTCGAAATCCAGAGGACCAGTCAATTGGTGTCCGACCTTTCTTTGGAGTGCGGGATCACCATCTCGCTGATACCCCTGCGTGTGACAGACTGGGAAGGAAAACAAAAGCCATTGGTCCGGAACATCCAACGAGAAGGCGTGGCCGTCTGATGAAGGAACAGACGAGGGCTTATCTCGATAAGGCAAAGGAAAATGTTCAGGCCAGTCTCGATCTGATCCGTGATGGGCACTATGAAATCGCCGCATCGCGAGCTTACTATGCCATGTTCTATACGGCAGAGGCACTCCTGTTTGAAGAGGGGGATGAATTTTCTTCTCATGGAGCGGTTCATGGGGCATTTGGGATACGGTTTGCGAAAACGGGCCGGTTGGATTCAAAGTTCCATCGGTATTTGATTGACGCGTATCGTGAGAGGCAGGCCGCCGATTATGATGCTCCCGCTGAAGTTGGTTTGGAAGAGGCTCAGGCTCTAGTCAACCAGGCGAAGGAATTTCTTGCGGCAGGGGAAACACTTCTGGGGCGTTAAAGTGGAAGTAAGGCAGCGGAATGATGCGGCGTTACGATCGCTGTGTTTGCAAGTTCAGAAGCCTGCTGTGCCTTGGCCGGTTTTTCCCGGCTGGTTTTTTCCATTGACAACCATTTCCCTCCCTCCCTACAATAAACATCTTGCCGCCCTTGGGGCGGGAATTTAAGAGAAGAAGGGAGGGTGACGATGCCTGAAGTGCAAGTGGGAGACCTGGCGCCGGATTTCACGCTGAGCGGCGCCCAGGGCGACAACAAACTCAAGTTCACGTTGAGCGAGCAGCGGGGCAAGCAGCACACCGTGCTGGCCTTCTTCCCCGCGGCCTTTACCCCTGTCTGACAGGCGGAGCTGTCGGCGTTCCAGGCGGACCTGGAGAAATTCGCCGGCGTCAATGCCCAGGTCGTGGGCATCAGTTGTGACAACGTACCCACCAACATCGCCTTTGCCAAACAGATCAGGGTGTCGGGGTATCCGCTCCTCAGCGATTTCTATCCCCACGGGAAGGTGGCGGAAGCCTACGGGATTCTCCGGACGGGGGATCCCCTGCCGGGGATTAGCGAGCGGGCGATCTTCGTCGTGGATAAAAGCGGGAAGATTGCCTGGAAGAAGGTCAACGAGCTGGGGAAGCAGCCGGACAATGCCGAGATCCTGGAGGTACTGCGGAAGCTGTAATCACTCCGGCTCGGTACGAGTCGATTCCGACTCATCGTTGGGACTCATAGGGAGCCTTCGGGCTCCCCATTTTTTCGCAGCTCCCAGCCATCAGCTTTCAGCGGTCAGCAGGTCGTGTGGCTGAATGCTGAGTGCTGATTGCTGAACGCTTCTTTCCATGCACATCGCCTCTGCTGAGTTCGTGAAGAGCATCGTCCGGGCGGCGGATGGGCCCCGCGACGGGCTGCCGCAGGTCGCCTTTGTCGGCCGATCCAACGTGGGAAAGTCTTCTCTGCTCAACACCCTTCTCGGGCGTCGGGGCCTCGCCAAGACCAGCGGCACGCCCGGCAAGACCCGCACGATCAACTTCTTTCTCATCAACCGCGCCTTCTACTGCGTGGACCTGCCCGGCTATGGGTATGCGAAGGTTTCCAAGGCGGAACAGCAGGCCTGGCGCGATCGGATCGAAGGGTATCTGCTGAGCACTCCCTCTCTCCGGGGCGTCGTGCTCCTGCTGGACAGCCGCCATGCGCCCACGCCGCTGGACCAACAGATGTGGGCGTGGCTTGCGCATCATCGCCTGCCGGTCATCGTGGCCCTGACCAAGAGTGACAAGTTGGCACGGAGCGCCGTGCATCAGACCCTCACGCGCGCTCGGCGGGAGCTGGCCTTGACAGAGACAACCCCTGCGATCCCCTTTTCGGCCACGACAGGGGAGGGGCGGGTTCCCCTCTGGCGCGCCCTCTTCCCTCTGGTGGAAAAAACATGAACGAGCAAGCCGATCTCGTCATCGTCGGCGCCGGCCTCGGGGGGCTGGTCCGTGCCCTCGCCCTGGCCGGCGAAGGGCGGCGGATCGTCATCCTGGAAGCGCAGGATCGGTTCCCGGTGACGCGGCGTGGGGAGATCCTCCAGCCTCAGGGATTGGCCATGCTGGATCAGTTGGGGCTCCTGGATGCCGTCCGTAAAGCGCCCTGCCACGTGAACGAGGCCTTCCACTTTCATCGGATCGGCGGCTCCCGGCTCTGCACCGTGGACTACCGGGCCCTGGAGCCGCCCTATAATTACTGCCTCGTCAACCTCCCTTCGATCACACAGGCGGCGGTGTTGGAACGTCTCCGAGCGCATCCGGAGGTGGAGATCCGGATGGGATGCGTGTTCGAGGGAGTGATCCGGGAGGGGGGAAGGGGGGAGGGGGGGAAGATCACGGGCGTCCGCTACCGCCGTCAGGGCGAGCTGGTCACCGTCCGGACGCCCCTCGTGGTCGGCGCGGACGGCATCCAGTCTCCCGTGCGGGAGGCTCTGGGGATTCGGGCGCGGATCCACCTCTACCGCGACGCCTACCTCGTGATTTTGGCGCCGCGGCCTCCCGGTTTTCACCACGACGGCCGGTATCATCTGGGCCGCCGGCAGATCCTGGGGCTGTTTCCCATCTCGGACGACCGGCTGTATCTCTTTTACCTCGTGCCGCGGAAGGCGCTGGAGGCGTACCAGGCACGCGGCCTGCCGGCTCTCCGCGAGGAGATCTCCGTCATTGATCCAACCCTGCGGGAGCCTCTGGAGCAGGTGCGATCGTGGGAGGAGGTCGCCACGATGCCCTGCCGTCGGGTGCGTGCAGATCGATGGACGGCGGACGGCGCGGTTCTCATTGGCGACGCCGCCCATGCCATGAACCCCCACGTGGGACAGGGGCGCAATCAGGCGATGGCCGATGCCCTGGCCCTGGCTCCCGTCCTCGCGGCCTGCTTCCGCAAGGGAGATTTCTCCCGCAACGCGCTTGTTGCCTATGAGGCCGCCCGCCGTCCTCAAGTCGAGCTGCTGCAGCGGCTGGCCGACGAGGAGACCTTCTTCTGGAACGCGGGAGACCCCGCGCGGGTCTGGCTGAGGGACCGGGTCTTCCGCCGGATGGAGGCCCATCCCGACGTGTCGTGGAAGATCCTCCGCAACGTGGCCGGCCTGGCCGTCGAGCCGCTGACGATCCGGGACCGGCTCAGGATGGTGTTATAAGAATGTCCAAGGTCCGATGTCCAATGTCCTATGTCAGGGACTGAAGACCTCGGACTTCGGACATCGGACGTAAGACGATGCTCTCCATCGCCCTCAAGAACCTACTGCATGACAAGACCCGGCTGGTCTTCACGACCGTGGGGGTCACCGTGGCGGTCGTCCTCATCTTCGCCCAGGTGGGCGTTTACCTGGGCTTCATGCAGAACGCCTCGAGCGTCATTGATCATACCGACGCCGACCTTTGGATTACCTCGTTGCACTCCCCGAACTTCGACTGGGCGCGGTCCATTCCGGAGCGCCGCCTCTATCAGGCCCGGGAGGTGCCGGGCGTGGCCTGGACGGAGAAGTTCCTCTTCGCCTGGGCCGTGATGAAGCTGGAGACCGGAGGGACAGAGCAGGTGCAGCTCCTTGGCTTCAACCCGGTCACGGGGAGGGGCGGGCCGTGGGCGATGGCCGAAGGGCGTCCCGAGGCCGTCAAAGGGGGGAAGCGGATGATCGTCGACGTTTCGGCATTCAGCCGGCTGGGACGGCTGCGCATCGGGGACACGCGGGAGGTGGCGGGGCGGAAGGTGGATGTGGTCGGGATCAGCGAGGGGGCCAAGTCGCTGACGACGGCGCCCATCCTCTTCATGGCCTACGAGACGGTGAAGGAGCTGGCCCCTTATTACGTGGGGCCTGATGAGACCGTGTTCATCTTGGTGGGGGTGGCGCCCGGCGAAGACCCGCGCGTCGTCCGGGACCGGCTGCGGGCCGCGCTCCGGGGGGTGGACGTCTACACGAAGGCGGAGTATAGTTGGAAGACGCGGCGGTACTGGACGCTGGAGACGGGCATGGGGATGGGGTTCCTACTCACGGCCCTGCTGGCCTTCGTCGTGGGCGCGGCCGTGGCGGGCCAGACGCTCTATACGGCGACGATGGAGCACCTGAGGGAGTACGGGACGTTGAAGGCCATCGGCGCGACGAACTGGGCTCTCTATCGCATCGTGGGGGGGCAGGCGCTCGTATTCGCCGTCGTGGGGTACGGCTTGGGGCTGGGCGCGACGCTCCTCCTGGTGCGGGCCTATGAGGGGGCCGGGATCGACATGGTCGTTCCGGAAGGGTTCATGGTGGCGATGTTCTTTGTGACGCTCGTGATGTGTCTCGGGGCCTCGCTCTTTTCCATTCGGAAGGCCGTGACGGTGGATCCGATGATGGTGTTCAGGGCGTGAGTGGAAAGAACATGTTGCACGTCACACGTTTCACGTCAAAGATTTTGCGTTAACGTGCTACGTGAAACGTGCAGCGTGAAGCGAGGATTTGGTGGAACCTGTGATTGAGGTCGAGCGCCTCCGGAAGGTCTATGCGGAGGGGGCGGAGACGGTGGAGGCCGTGCGGGACGCCTCGCTCCGCGTGGCGCCGGGGGAAGTCGTGGCAATCATGGGCCCCTCCGGCAGCGGCAAGACCACCTTGCTGTCGATGATGGGGTGCCTCCTCCGGCCGACCTCCGGCCGGATTGTCATTGCCGGACGGGAGGTGCAGGCGCTGCCTGAGCGGGATCTGCCGGCCATCCGTCAGCTGCACGTCGGCTTTATCTTCCAGTCGTTCAACCTCTTTGCGGCCCTCACGGCGAGGGAGAACGTCCAGGTGGCGTTGGAGATCAAGGGGGTCAAGGGGATGGAAGCGCGTCGAGAGGCCGAGGCGTTGCTTCAACGCGTAGGGCTCGGGGATCGGATGCGCTTCCTCCCCCGCGACCTGAGCGGCGGGCAAAAGCAGCGGGTCTCCATCGCCCGGGCCCTGGCCGGCCGGCCTCCCCTGATCCTGGCCGATGAGCCGACGGGAAACCTCGATTCCCGCACGGGGCACCAGGTGGTCGCCTTGTTGAGAGAGTTAGCCCGGGAGAAGCGGAGCGCCGTCGTCGTCGTGACGCACGATACGCGTCTGGCCGACGTGGCCGACCATATCTGCCATCTGGAGGACGGGGTGTTAACAGGAGCCGGGAATGCGTAAGAGAACCCTCATCGTCCTGGTCGTCATCGCAGTGCTCGGCCTCGCGGTGGGGTGGGGCCTCCTCCGATGGATGCAGGGGGAGACGCCTACGGCGGTCGTGCGGGAAGGGGTTCTGACCCAGCGGCTGGCCGCCACCGGCCGGGTCGAAGGGTGGCGCCAGGCGGATCTCAGCTCGAAGGTCCCCGGACGGATTGAAGCGTATCTCGTGGAGGAGGGGACGGATGTGCCGGGGGGGGCGGGGCTGGTGCGGTTGGATCAGGCCGAGCTGACGGCCCAGGTGCGGGAGGCGGAATCCGCCCTCCGCCAGGCCGAACGGGACCTCCTGAGGACCCGGGATCTCCACGCCAAAGGGATGATTGCCCGCCAGGAAGCGGAGACGGCCGAGACGCGGAGGGATCGGGCGCGGGAGACCCTTCAAGCGTTAAAAGCCCAACTGGCCCAGACCCTCATCAGGGCGCCCTTTGCCGGTCGAGTCGTCAAGAAGCACAAGGAGGTCGGAG